>NZ_VZQP01000055.1:0-54036 GCF_014397655.1 Paraburkholderia sp. UCT31 | reverse complement strand
ATCCTCGCCCACCACCAGCCCCAACCTCACGAAGCCGGTCGCCGTCTCCCCGAACGCACTCGCGTCGAGCACGGCCACGCCTTGTGCGCGAAACAGCTGCCATGTGAACCCGGTCGTATCGAGCCCGGTCCCGCTGACGTCGACCATCATGAACATGCCCGCTTCGGGCAACAGGCACCGCAAGCCCGGCACACGATGCAAGCGCTCGAACACGACGTCGCGCCGCCGCCGGTAGATCTCGCGAATATCGGCGACGATCTCCGCCCTGTTCTCCAAAGCCGTCAACGCGGCCTGCTGGATGAAACCCGGCAGGCCGTACAGCATCGCGAGCGCGAGCCGCGCCATGTGCTCGATCAGCGTCGCGGGCCCGATTGTCCAGCCGACACGCCACCCCGCCATCGCATGCGACTTCGACAGGCTGCCGAGCGTGACCGTGCGCTCCGCCATGCCGGACAACGACGCAATGCTCACGTGATCGCGTTCGAACGTGAGTTCCGCATAGACCTCGTCGGACAGCACCCACAGGTCGTGCTTGCACGCGAGCCGCGCGATGCGTTCCAGATCGGCGCGCTGCATCACCACGCCGGTCGGGTTGCACGGCGTCGCGAAGAATATCGCCCTCGTGCGCGGCGTGATCGCCGCTTCGAGCGCGTCGCAGTCGACGTGAAACGCGCGCGCCGGATCGACCGGCACCGCGACGAGCGTCGCACCCGCCGCGCGCACGCAGGCCTCGTAGGTCAGGTACATCGGCTCGGGAACGATCACTTCGTCGCCCGCTTCGAGCAGGCACAGCGACACCGCGAACACGCCGTTTTGCGCGCCGGCGGTCAGCACCACGTTGGCGGCGCTCACGTCGCAGCCCGTCGTGCGCGCGTGCTCGGCGGCAATCGCGGCGCGCAGCGGCTCGCGACCGGCCATCGCCGTATAGTGCGTGTCGCCGGCCCGCAACGCATCGATGGCGCGCTCGACGATCGGCGCGGGCGTCGAGAACTCGGGATCGCCGACGCTCAGCACGATCACGTCTTCGCCCCTGGCAGCCGCCTGCTGCGCGACCCGATGAATTTCCCACGCCGACGTGCGCCGCCCTTGCAGTCGCTCGACCAGATTCGAATACTTCATTGCGCTCACCCGTTGTTGTGCGATCCGTTCCGCCGATCTCTTTCCAATTGACCCGCCAATGTAAAGGCACACCGGCGAAACGTCCAGATACGAAAAAGGGTCATGCGAGTGGATAACCTCGCATGACCCTGTGCGCAATGTACTGCTGTTTGAATGACTGTTGTGCTTCAAACCCCCGTTAAAACTTCGGCGCGTCAAAGCTGCCGGCGCAGTTCAGCCGGCGGTACCTTCATCAGATGCCGGTATTTCGCCACCGTGCGTCGCGCGACCAGCACGCCCTGATCCGCGAGCATCTTCGCGAGCGTCACGTCCGACAGTGGATCGCGTGTATTTTCCGCGGCGATCATCTCCTTGAGCAGCGCGCGCACCGCGGCGGCCGAGCAGGTTCCGCCGCTTTCGGTGCCGAGCTCGCGCGGGAAGAAATGCTTGAACTCGAAGATGCCGCGCGGCGTCGCCATATATTTGTTGCCCGTCGCGCGCGAGATCGTGGATTCGTGCAGGCCCAGCTCGTCAGCCACGTCACGCAGCACCATCGGCTTCAGCGCGATCTCGCCGTACAGGAAGAACGCCTTCTGATGCGCGACGATGCATTCGGCAACCCGCTGGATCGTATCGAAGCGCTGTTGCGCGTTGCGGATCAGCCAGCGCGCCTCCTGCAGCTGCTGCGCGAGCGGCGAACGGCTCGCGCCGGCCGACTGCGCGAACAGCTGCGCATACATGCGATGGATTCGCGCCCGCGGCTGCACCGCCGGATTGATCGACACGACCCACTTGTTGCGCACCTGACGCACGATCACGTCGGGCACGACATAGTTGTCCTCGGTGCGGCCGTAGCAATTGCCGGGCTTCGGATCGAGCTTGCGCACCAACGCGCAAGCCACACGCAATTCCTCCGCGCTGCAGCCGATCTGTTTTTGCAACTCGGCCTGCTCGCGGCGCGCGAGCCTTTCCAGATGATGCTCGGCGATCTGCCGCGCGACGTCACGTCCCGGCGTATTGGCGGGTAGCGCATTGATCTGCAGCGCGAGGCATTCCGATAGCGAACGCGCGCCGAGCCCCGGACGATCGAGCGCCTGCACGAGGCGCAACGCCACCAGCAGTTCTTCCTCGGTTAGCGTGGGTTCCAGATCGACGCTATCGGCCAGGTCGGCCAGCGATTGCCGCAGATAGCCGTCGTCGTCGAGCGCCTCGATGATGAAACGGGCCACCGCGCGATCGCGGTCGTCTAGCCGGTACAGGCGCAACGCGTCGTGCAACTGCTCGCGCAGCGTGGGTTGCGAGCGAGCCCAATCGCCCGGGTCGCTGCCGTCCGCGTCGCCGTTCTGGCGCGTCGAGTTGCGCGAACCGTAGTCGCCGGAAAAATCGGCGGGCATGTCGTCCTGGCCCGCGCTTTCGAGCGTATCGCTACCGGCGCTTTCCGCCGGCAGTCCGTCCGGCTCGGCGGCGGCAAGCGTATCGACGGCGGGCGGCGCGTTGGCGTCTTCACCTTCGCCTGGCGTCGTGCCGGCGAGCGCGACGTCTTCCGCTTCGGATGAGTCGTATTCGAGGAACGGATTGGTATCGAGCGCCGTGCGCAATTCCTGCTGGAACTCGAGAGCCGACAATTGCAAGAGCCGCACCGACTGCTGAAGACGAGGCGTCAGTGCGAGAGACTGCCTTGTACGTAGTTCGATTGAAGGCATTGGAGTGATCCCGTTCGTTAGTAGCCTCAGACTCAACGAGCCGAGTTCACTGACCAACGCAACGTCCGTACCAGTTCGCGCAAGACGCTGTTTTGATTGCGCTTTGTTTATTCAGGAGGATGAATTGCCCTGATCGGGCGCGCCGGTTTTTACAAACGGCAGGCAATTTCCGGTCCCTTTCTTCTCCTCTCCGGCGGCCTCGCGCATGGCCGCACTGCAACCGTATTCGTCAGTCGAAACTCCCCGGTGCATGCGGCTTTCGCGAGCGGCACGGATTGGCTCGCAGCCGGCAGGCACGATGGTTGCGGAGCAACGGTGTGTGGACGGACGCAGCCCTTCGCAAACGCCTCGATCGAGCGCGGATGCGAGTACAGCGTCCGGTGTCGAGAAACGGGCCCCTGACGGTACCGTAGCGGCGACGACCCCACGTGTCTCATCAGCGGCTTCGGCCGCGATCGGCCACCGGCCAACAAGACCGCCATTTTCATTACCACCTGATGGAGAGAACCATGAAGACGATCCAGCTTCTGAAGACCGCAGGCAGCATCGCCGTCGTCGCGTTCGCGCTGAACGCGAACGCCCAGACCAGCGCTTCGGCCCCGCCCGCGGCGTCGGAAAGCGTCGGCCAGCATATCGACGATGGCACCATCACGACCAAGGTCAAGGCTGATCTGCTTGCCGCGAAGAACGTCAAATCGACGCATATCCACGTGAAGACCCGCAAGGGCGTCGTGTGGCTCACGGGTTCGGTGCCTTCGGCCGACGACAAGTCCGCCGCCGAAGATGTCGTGCAAAGCGTGAAGGGCGTGACCAGTGTGAAGAACCATCTGAAGGTCGCGGCTGACTGATATCCGCGCGATCGGGTCGCACCGATTCGACTGAACAGAACGTAACAGAGCCGGCTGGCAGAGCCGGCTCTTCCTTATTGCACTGACGCGTCGATCAGCGCTTCATCGCCGCATACTGGTCGCGCAGATCGCGCACGCGGTCGTGCGTTTGCAGCACGCCCTGGTACTGCCGCTCGACGATTGCCCGCACGTCCGCCGGCAAATCCTTCTCCAGCGCGTCGTGATAGCGTTTCTTCGCGACGTCCTCGCCTTTTTCGCACTCGGCAAGAATCGCATGGTCGCTGCGATTCGCTACCGCCGATTTCACGTCGACCCAGCCGCGATGCAGCGCACCGCTCATGCTGCCGCCGGTTTCGGGCTTGCCGCCCAGAGTCTGAACGGCATCCTGCAACTCACGCGCGCCGCGCGAGCAGTCCTCGGCACTCGAACGGAACAGCATCTTCAGCTGGTCGTCGTGCGCATCCTCGGCTGCCTTCATAAAGCCCTTTTCGCCATCCTTCGACGTTTCGACCAGATCATTCAATACGGAAACAACGTTGGTAGCCATTCAATACCTCCAAGGGTTTCGTTCATCGCGGAATCCGCCGCGCGGGCCTTTTTATGTGCCTCGCGATGAAGCGGTTCGACGCGCGGCGGGCTGCATTCGATAGCACGCATCACGCGTGCCCGGCACCTCGCGCGAGCCGATGCGTAGCGAAAGGCAGCTCGAACGATCGCAGCCGCCGCGCGATGCGCGGCAACCGCGGGTGTCGCGCGACGTGGAAACAGCGCGGAAAACGGAAAACGGAAAACGGCCCGATGATCGTCATCGGGCCGTTTTTTGTTGGTCTGCCGAGTCGCTCATATCACGCGCGCTTCTCCGCGAATTCCTTGATCGGCTCGGGCGTCTTCAGCGGATCGAAATCGGCCCAGCGTCCCTGCTGCCAGCGGCCGGTCGCCTTCTCGATCGACACGCCGCCCGCCTCACGCAGCACGCGCGCGGCGTCCAGCTGATTGTCGGGCGACACGTGCACGGCGACGAGCACGCCCGAATCGCGCGCCTCCTCGTGATACGGCACGCGATGGTCCGATTTGCCGCGCTCCCTGGTGCGCGACATCGCGCCGACCAGCGAGCCGACATACGCGCCGACGCCGGCCGCGATCAGCGACACCAGCAGCGGCGCGGAAAACACCGCGAAGATCGCCACGCCAATCACCGCGCCAATCACCGCGCCGATCGTCACGCCCATGCCCGCACCTTTAGGCGCTTCTCGCGCGCCGGGGTCGGTATCGGTGTCGCCGCCGATCGGGAAACGCGCATGCTGGCCGCGCGGATTGACGAAAAACAGCGTGACGTCCTCTTCCACGAAACCCGCATCGAACAGTTTTTGCGCCGCGCTTTCCGCAGCGGGAAAAGTCGTGAAGCGTGCTGCGACGATGAGTGACATACGGCCTCCTTATCGTTAATTGCCGCTCGCGGACCATCCTGTCGCCGGTGGCGCGAGTCGGAAGCAGCGCGCCCAGTCAATGCGACACGCAGCGGCGCTACGCCGCGGCGCCGCGATCCGGTTCCATGCCTTCCACTCTGAACAGTCCGCTATGCAACACTACGCTTTCTCCGTCGTTCTGGTCGAGCGCTTCCGCGCAGACCGAGCGGATGCGCTGACGGCCTCTGTCGAAAGCGGCCATCAACGCCGCTTCAAGCGCGGACTCCGCGCCGAAATGATCTTCCAGAGCCTCGGCAGTGATCGCGCAAACCACGGGCTCGCCATCGACGCGCGCACGAAAGCGCACGGTCAGATTGGCGCCGTCGAAGGCCGCTTCGTCATCGGGGAAAGTGATCTGCATCAGAGAGTCCTCATAAGCAGGCCGTGGCAGGATCGCGTTCATGACGAGCCCTTCAATTTGCCGGCCAGTTGCTCCGCCATCTCGAGGTGATGCTTGATGGTCGGCAGCGCTTGCGCGGCCGCGGCCTTCAGTTGCGAGTCGGTGCCGCTCTCGCTTTGCTGCTGGAACAGGTCGACCGCGCGCTGATGCGCTTCCACGCCGACCTGCTCGACATAGGCCTGATCGAACTCGGTGCCCTTCAACGTCTGCAGTTTGCCGACCAGCGCGGAATCCGCGGACGGCGTCGGCTTGAAGCCCTTCTTCGCGACCAGCCCGGCCATTGCGTGCGACAGCTTCGTGTGGTCGGCGATCATCTGTTGAGCGAACTTCCTGACATGCGGATCGTTGGAGTTCTTCAGCGCGACCTTGCCAGCGGCGATTTCAGTGGCGTCCGACTTCGACGCTTCGAGCACGAACTGCTGATCCGCGGGTGACAGCGTCGTGCCGCCGGTCGGCGCTGCGCTCGCGGGCGCATCGCTCGCCTGCGCGCGGGCCGTGTCGATCGATGCCGCGCTCACGCCCAACACGGCCAGCGCGGCAGTCAACACTTGTAGGGAATACCGGAATTTCATGCATTTTCTCCCTGTCGAATCACCGATGCGCAGGCTCCGAAGCCAACCGGCCGCCCGCTATCAAGCCGCCTTGCGCTTCGTCAGTTGCGCGATCAGCGCCTTGTTGAACGCGGGAAGGTCGTCGGGTTTGCGGCTCGAAATAAGATTGCCGTCCTCGACCACTTCCTGATCGACCCACGTGCCGCCCGCGTTGCGAATATCGTCCTGCAGGCTAGGCCAGCTCGTCACCGTGCGCCCCTTGATGATCCCCGCCGATACCGGCAGCCACGCGCCGTGACAGATCACCGCGATCGGCTTCTTCGCGTTGTCGACCGCTTTGACGAACGCCTGCGCCTGCGGCAGCAGTCGCAGCGCGTCGCCGTTCACGACGCCGCCCGGCAACACCAGCGCGTCGTAGTCGTCGGGACTGGCCTTGTCGAAGGTCGCATCGACGTCGACGGAATCGCCCTTGTCGATGTGTTTGAAGCCCTGGATCTTGCCCGGCTTCGCCGAGATCACATGGACCGTCGCGCCCGCCTCGGTGAGCGCGCGTTTCGGCTCCATGAGTTCTGCCTGCTCGAAACCATCTACGGCGAGTACCGCTACCTTGTAGCCATTCAGTGCATCAGTCATGCGTGCTCTCCTTCGTGCGGCGCCGCGCTCATGCACTTGCCCGTGATGCATGTGCATAGGTCTGCGCCTTCGCTAAGCGTGGTTCAGCAAAAAACGTGCCTGCTTGAGGCAGTGTTCAGCGGGCTGACAGTTGGCGGTGCACCGACGCTGCGGTTGCACCGTTCAGCTCGAGCCGCCGCGCGTGCAAAAGCACCGTGGTCAGACGTCGTTTTCGTCTTCGTCGGAGCGTTCCGCGCCCGGCGGCACTTGCGGATCGACGACGTGGTCGGTGTCGATATCGCGGTCCATCTCCAACGTCGAATCGCCATCGGCCGACGCGCGCTCGCCCGTACCTGAGCGATCGGTATCGCTGCCGAGTGCGGCGTCGCCGGCTTCGAGCGCGTGATTGTCGAGCTCCGTATCGACGTCGAAATCGTGACGCTTTGCGCCCGCCACGTCGCTGCCGCTATCGGACGAGTCGCTGGGACCCAGCGCGCCCGTCGTGCCGGACGTTTGCTTGACGGTCTGCTGCGGCTCTTCATCGGGGTTGAGTGTGCTGCTCATGAAAGCTCCCTTTCCGGTTGGTCACGTCGACCTTTCCGCAAGGACCGTTCCGCCTCAGCGCGCTGGGTCACCTGTCGATGGCATCCCCCTTGCTTCCCGCCGATCACACGGCACACATCGCACCTACCCGGCGAACCGGTTCGAACCGGGTTTGAAACTTCTACCTGCAACAATGGCTACCGCGACTCATTCCACGACCGCATCACGCAGCCCGACCACCGCGAACGGCAACACCGCACCCCAACCGATGCCGCCGGGACTGCGCCACGCCGACGACACGAGGCCCGGCTACACACGCAAGCGCGACCGGAACGGCTTCATCTATTTCGACGTCGACGGCAAGCGCATCGTCGATGAGGACGAGATTCAACGCATCAATTCGCTCGCGATTCCACCCGCGTACGAAAACGTGTGGATCTGCCCCGATCCGCGCGGTCATCTGCAGGCGACCGGCCGCGACGCGCGCGGCCGCAAGCAGTACCGCTATCACCCCCGCTGGCGCGAAACGCGCGACGCCGACAAGTACGAACGGATGGCCGAGTTCGGCCGCGCATTGCCCAAAATCCGCGCGTGCGTGGCGCGTGATCTGAAGCTGCCCGGCATGCCGCTCGACAAGGTCGTCGCGGCCATCGTGCAGTTGCTCGACACGACGCTGATCCGCATCGGCAGCGCAGAATACGCGCGCGATAACCACTCGTACGGATTGACGACGCTGCGCAAGAAGCATGTGAAGATCAGGGCCGGTCAATTGCGCTTCCAGTTTCGCGGCAAGAGCGGCATCGAGCACGACGTGACAGTGGACAATCCGAACATCAAGCGCATCGTGCGACGTTGCGCGGAGCTGCCCGGTCACGACCTGTTCCAGTATCTCGACGAAGACGGCACGCGCCACAGCGTCGGCTCGACGGATATCAACGACTACCTGCGCCGCGTAAGCGGCGCGGACTTCACCGCCAAGGACTACCGCACGTGGGCCGGCAGCGTGTACGCGCTGGCGGCATTGCGCCGCTTGATGTGCAGCAGCGCGGCCGAAGCGCGTCGTCATATCGTCGCGACCGTGAAAGAAGTGGCGACGCTGCTACGCAATACGCCCGCCGTCTGCCGGCGCTGCTATATCCACCCGGCGATCATCGGCGCGTTCGAGGCGGACGAGTTGCAGAGCCTCGCGCCAGGCCAATCGCGCAGCGGACTCAAGGTAGATGAAGTGGCCTTTGCGGTGCTGCTCGCGCAGGCGGAAAAGCGTGCGGCGAAACTCGCGCGCGCATCCGGTGGCAAAGGACGCAAGACGCGGGAGTCGTCGGTCGACGACAGTATCAACGGTTCGTTGACGAGTCTGCTAAAAAAGTCGCGCGTGGTGCGCAAGAATGCCTCCGCCGCGAAAGACAAAAGCGCCGCGGCACATTTGCGAGCCACGGCACGCGTTCGTACGCGGCGCGCTGCGCGGCAAATGGCATCCGAACCGAAACCAAGGGCCCAGTGACGGGCTCAGCGCTGAATCGACGCCGGCGCGTTACGACGAACGCACAGGTGCATGGCCGCGCCCGCATCGATCCAGCGTTACTGTCCCTTCGTATCGCTGCTGGCATTGGCGCCGGGCGTGTTCGTCGTATCGGTCATCGGCTTGTTTGCGTTCGACTTCTTGTGATGATGTTTCATCGACGAAGTCGATCCCATGGTGCTGCCCGTGACATTCGACGCGGGCTCGTTGCCCGCCGTCGGCGCCGCGGTCGCCGCGCCATGCGCGTTGCCGCCGCCGGTGCCGCTATTGCCGTTACCGCCGCCCGCCTGCGCGAACGCGGCGCCCGACGCGACGGCGCCAGACGCGACCACACATGCCGCGAACAGCCATGCCTTCGGATACTTGCTCATCTGGGTTCTCCCTGAAGTAAAAGGACGGGTGCGATCCTTCGGTTCCCTGCTGCCATCACTGAGAGTCGAGCAAGGCCTATGCCGCGCTTCGCTGATCAGCGCTAGCGTCGGCACGGACGAAATAATTGCAAACGCGCTTGCATCCTTTACGTACGCGGTGCCTCGTCGCGCGGATGCGCCGCGCGCCACGGCGTAACGGCGCCGCATGGCTAGATGGAACGGCCGTTGCTAAATGCCTCGGTACATTCACCCCTTCAAAAGGAGCCCATCATGGTGATGCAGACCCAGACACAAGGTGCGAACATCGTCGGTAAAGGCGCCGCGACCGCGGAAGGCCCAGGTCCGGATGTAATGGCCGCGGCTACGCTCGACGGCAACAAGGTTATCAGCAGCGACGGCGAGCACATCGGCAAGATCAAGGACATCATGCTAGACGTGCGTTCGGGCCGCGTCGCGTATGCGGTGCTGTCGAGCGGAGGTTTTCTCGGCATCGGCGACAAGCTGCTCGCGATTCCGTGGAGTGCGCTGACACTCGATACGCAGGAAAAATGCTTCGTGCTGAACATGGTGGCCGAGCGCGTAAAGAACGCACCGGGATTTGATAAGGATCACTGGCCATCGATGGCGGATCAGACGTGGGCCACCACCGTGCATCAGTACTACGGCAGCGAACCGTACTGGGGCGGCGACGTCTATACGAGGCGCGACGACCTCGGCGCCGATGACATTCCCACGGGTTCGTCGGATGCGCCCGAGGCCGGTGGCGTGAAGCTCTGATCGCCAAATCGACCATTTTCGACGCGTGGCGAGTCCGACATTCCGCTTCAGGAGACCACACAATGGCGACCCGAAAGACCAGCAGCAAATCGAAATGCCCTGTGTCTCGTGGCAAGTCGGGACGGCCACCGCGTCAGCGCCACGCGCGGGCGCATGCCGCGCATCGCGCCAAAACCTCGAAGTCGAACGGCGCGTCCGGCGCGAAGAGATGGTCGCATCACGTAATGGAAACGAGCGACGCGATGGACATCCGGAAGGATATTTTCAAAACCGGCAGCGCGGAGTCCATCGCGCAATCGTTGAAGCACTCGTCGACGGTGAGCCGTCGACGCAAGGGCACGCCGTTTCAATCGGCGATGTCGATGCTCAATTTCTACACCAATCGAGCGGGCCGAAACCTGCCGAAGGAGCGGCGCGATACGTTGCAGCGGGCCAAGCGCAAGCTGCGCGAAGCGTTTGGACGAGAGCCGCGGTGAGGTGACCGGATGACGGCGCCATCACGCGGCACGGCGCTTCAGTCGGCTCCAGGCTGAATGCCGAAGACACTCTGCACGGCCTCGTACCGCGAATTGACGTTCAGTTTTTCGAACACGTTCTTCATGTGCCATTTGACCGTCTCGGGTGCCAGATTCAATGATCGTCCGATTTCCTTGTTGGACAGCCCGCGAGCGACGTAGCCCAGTATTTCGAGTTCTCGCGCGCTCAGTGTGCCCGGCGTTATCTTCGTGTCGGCATAGCTCGACGAAGAAGATGGCGTGTTATCCGCCTCGTCGAAAGCCGACAGCACCGTGCCGATAGACGTGGCGTGCCCGGTCGCGATTTCCGATGGCGTGCGGCGAAAGCGTTCCAGTAACGCACGCATCGGCGGCCCCTCGTCCACGAAGCTATTGATCATCCCCATCGCGCCGCCGATCCGCAGCGCGTTTCCCAGCGCGGCGAACGCCTGTTCCGAAGCACCGTTCTGCTCATGCGCGAGAGAAAGCAGCAGCGAAACGACGGCCTCGGCATAGCGCCAGCCCAGTGCAACCAGATTGTCGAGTGAGCGCGAGAGAAAACCAACGGCGTCGCCGGCGGCATTTTCAGCGAGCAGAACGCGGGCTTGCAGCACGCAGTAGCTTGCCCACGTTTCCATCGCCGAGCCCCGTCGCCCTTCGCACATCATCGGTACACTCGCGCTCAGTTCGTCGGTGACCTGTCGCGCCTCGACCACCCTTCCGTCGGCAAGCAGCTGTCTGACGGTTTCCGCATCGCACGCGAGCTTCAGACGCAACCATCGACGGGTTATCGCGAGCTGTCGACCGTCCTCGAGAACGGCGAGCGCCGGCCCTTTTTTGCCATCCCGCCACAGCAGGCGCGACGCGGTGAGCATATAGCGCATCAATGCGGCGAGCGGCGAAGTCTCCAGCGCGATGGTCATGCGACCGTCGATCAACTTCCGCGCCTTGGACAGCTCGTTGCACTCGTAGTAAATCGACGCAAGGCAACCGGCTACCGCGGCCGCGCCCGCCGACCACTCTCCTAGCTTGTCTTCGGAGTACCGCATCGCGACCTCCATCACCCGCCTCGCATCGGGAAGTTCGCCGTGTATCAGCGCGGCGATGCCGTACACCGCGTCGCGCAACATATCCGCGCTGTTCGGTTTCCGGCTGAGTCCCACCTGATCGACCCGCGCTCTCCATACGCGGGAGATGTAGGCGAACTGCCCTCTATACATCAAGCCGAAAATCTCCGCGCTTTGCCCGTAATGGCGTACCCACGGTTCCGCAGGCGCCGTCGATGCCTCAACGGCACGCCCGAGTTCCAGCGCATGTTCGCTGTCGTCGTTCACGCAAGCGATCATCGCGTGGATCGCGTTGATCTCCGCCCATGCGACCTCGTCGGCTACCGACCGATCATCACGGGCCATTCGTTCGAACTCGTCGGCAATCTCGCCGATCTCCTTCGACGCGCGCGCGGTCTCAAGCGACATCGCGAGAGCCCAGGCTTTCGCCAGACGCAAGCGCAGTCGACCCGCGATCACGTCCGGCGGCAGTTTGCGAATCCAGCCCGGCAGCCTGAACGGGTCGCCGCGTTGGAGCATCTCCATCGCACAGTTTTCGGCCCACTGCGCCGCCTGCCCGATGTCGCCCGCGGCCAGCGCATGTCGCACGGCTTCGCGCCACAGGCGAGCCCGCGCGAACCACAGGCTGGCCCGGCGATGCAGCAACGGAACCTGTCCTGGCGTCTGACGCATGAGACGGCGGCGAAGCGCATCGCTCAGCAATGCGTGATAGCGATACCAGTTCTGCGTCTCATCGAGCGGCCGGATGAACACGTTATGCCGCTCGAGCCAGTCCAGCTTTTCTCCGCTTTCCTCACCGCCCATGACATCGTCGCACAGCGTCGCCGTAAGCCGCTCGAGAATCGACGTGTAAAGCAAAAACGTCAGCATGGGCGGCGGCAAATGCGCAAACACCGTATCGTTCAGGTAGCGATCGATGCCGAAGCGGGAACCGGCGAGATGACTGGCGAGCGCGGCCACGTCATCGATCCGGTTCAGTCCGAGCGAAGCCAGTTGCAAACCGGCCACCCAGCCTTCCGTCGCGCTGTTCAACAACTCGACGCTGTTGCGGTTGAGCAGCGCGTTACCGGTGTGGTCGAAAAACGCCTGAGCATCGTCGAGCGAAAAGCGCAGATCGTCGACATTCACACGCGAAAGTTTGTCGGGCGAGCGCAGCCCGCTCAGCGACAGCGCCGGTTCGCCGCGCGCGCCGAGCAGCACGTGCAGGTTGTCGGGCGCGTAGCGCAGCAGGCGCGACACGATCGCGAGAACGGGTTTCGCGCTCAGACGGTCGACGTCGTCGAGCACCAGGAAAACACCGCGGCCGTATGCGGCGATGCCATTGAGCAGCACTGAAATGACCGTTCTGACCGGCGTGTGTGCATCGTTATCGAGAAGTTGCTGTGCCTGCCACGCGATCTCCTTCGACGCGCGACAAAGCGCCGTCACCAGATAGGCCCCGAGTTGCTGCGGATCGTCGTCTTCTTCATCGAGACTGAGCCACGCAACGGGACGCTTCTTTCTCGTTTGCGCGTCGCTCCACGCGGCAAGCAAGGTCGTTTTGCCGAAACCCGCGGGCGCGCTCACGAGCGTAATGTGACGCGGACGTCGTTCATCGAGTCGCCGGAGCAATCCCGGCCGTTGCACGCAACCCGCGGGAAGACGCGGCGGCATCATCTTGGTCTGGATCAGCGACACGATCCATTCACGCTCGAAACTATCAGCGGTTGTATTCATGAGGTGTCCTCTCACCGGCTATCCGTGAGAGGCATGGAGGGTCGTTGTGAATTTGCTTTCAAGATACGCCGAACCGTATGACGACTCAATGAGGATCCGCGCAACGAGGCGCGACCAGCGCAATCCGCTTCAGGTCGCTCATGGTCTCGTGTCGGATCGCTAGCGGAGATCGTTTTGCGCGCCCTGCTCGGACCTGTCCTTCTCCGCGACAGCGTCTTCCGGCTCGGCGCTCGCCGGCGCTTGCGCTTCCGCGCTGCCAGCAGCGACCTCGTCGAGCCGGTAGCCGTGCGTATAGACGGTCGTCAATCGCACGCCGTTGTCCGGATGCAGGGTCAGCTTGCGTCGCAGCCGGTAGATATGCGTGTCGATCGTGCGCGACGTACTATCCAGCTCGCGGCCCCACGCAAGCTTCGCCAGAAGCCGCTTGGAAACGACCCGTCCGAGGTTCGCGAAGAAATAGGCCGCCACGTCGAATTCCTTTTCCGTCAACAAGATCGATTCGCCGTGCAGAAAAACACTGCGCTGCGTGACGTCGAAGACATACGGCCCAACCGCGATTGCACTTTCCACCTTGATGCTGCGTCGTGTGCGACGCAACAGCGCGCCTACCCGTGCCCCCAGCTCTTTGGCCCGGAACGGCTTGACGACGTAGTCATCCGCGCCGGCGTCCAGCGCCTGCACGATGTCGACTTCCAGAAGCCGGCTGGTCACGAACAGCACCGCGGGTTCGCGGCCCAGGTGACGGCGTATCCAGTACAGCACCTCGAAGCCGCTCATGCCCGGCAATTCCCAGTCGAGCACCACGAGATCGACCTCGTTGGCCTGAAGAAAACTGATTGCGTCCTTGCCCCGCTCGACCTTGTTTATTCGATGCCCGGATTGCCCGATTTCCCTTTCGACCGAATCAGCTTGCGCGGGATTGTCTTCCACCAGCAGGATATTCATCTATCACCTTTTTTCTTTCGCCCTGGCGACTTGAAGACCGGCCCGCTCGACAGATGCGGCGAAAGACATTTGCATCTGGAATTTCACTCACACGAGCAACCAGTTCAAACAGGACGAAAAAGCCAACATAGAAAATCGCAGACGGCACCAGGTCGGCGTGAGCGGCCAGCGGCGCCGGCCCCGTATGCATTGTGAATTTCGAGAAGAACGATAGAGCCAGTCGCCTTTCAAATCGCCCCCCTTTGGGAGGGGGGGATGGTGTTTTCGAAGGGGGGGTCATATTGCACGATCCCCCCCCTTATCAGTGATTCGATCTGGCGCGCGAGCATCCGGCCGCGCGTCGGCGGCGGTAATGGATCGGGATCGTCGCGGACATACAGCCGGTTTCCCCGTCGCGCTCGTACCGACGCCGCCCTTGACCTTCAGGTTGGCGGTCACCCGCGCGGAAAAGCCGATTGCAACGGCCGTGTAGCCCTTGTAGTTGCCCGAGCCGATTCCAACCGAGAGGGTCTTGCCGGGGTCGACGTCCGGGATCATCGTCAACGCGGTCGCGCCGGCGATGCCTGAATAGGCCTGGCGCGCCACCGCGTTCACCCCCTGCTGAACCGAGTCCAACTGCTGCATGTTGACCGCGTCGGTCGGACTGACGCCCGGCGCGACGTTCGAGATCGTCCGTTCGTGACCGAGCGAGCCGATCGACACCGAGTTCGCGTCGCTGGCGGCGGAGCCCGCACCGAGCGCGACCGAGTTGGGCGCGGCCGCAACCGCATTCGCGCCGAGCGCCGACGAACCCGCGCCGCTCGCCTGTGCGCCCGACCCCAGCGCAACGCTGGCGCCGACACCGCCGAGCGTCACGCTTGCATGGGACGCGTTGTCGTACAGCACCGCGTCGTTGTCGATCGAGGTCACCGCCTGCAACTGGCTCACGTTGACCGCATCGGTCGGCGCTGTGCCCGCGGCGACGCCGGTCAGTTGGCTCGCGCCCGCGGTGCCCACGAAGTCGACGACGTTGCCGCCCGTGTTCGCGCCGACCGTTACCGTGCCATTGCCCGGCGCGCCGCCGACCTGCTGCACGAGGCCGACGGTGCCGTTGGCGATGCCTGTCGACAGTGCCGTCACACTGCTCGACGCCGTGGTGAGGCCGGTGGACAACGACGCGAGATTGCTGTTGGTGGTGTTGAGCCCGGTCGACAGTGACGCTACGCCGCTTTCTGCGGCGCTGATCGCCGTTGAAGTCGAGGTCGACAGCTGGCTCAGGTTGCTGTTGGTCGTGCTCAGTCCGGTCGATAGCAACGTAACGCAGCTTTGTGCGGTGCTGAAGCCGGTCGCGGTCGAGGTCGACAGCGAGGTCAACTGACCGGAGAGCGACCCCGCATGCATGTTCGTGTGGTTGCGCGTGCCGCCGCCGTGGCGCTCGGACGACTTCGCGGCAAACGCGCTCGCGCGCGGGGTCAACACGATGCCCGCTTCCGCGTTCGCGGTCGATCGCTCGACGGTCGAGCACGGCGTGCGCATCAACCTCGCTTGCGCCGAGTCGCGCGAGCAGTTGACGCGTGGCCTGCAGATTCTCGCGCACACGCTACGCGACCGGCCGCGCGCGCTGTTCGGCAAGATCTAGCTCGCGGTGAAAGCGTGAAGCGGAGCCGCTAGAATACGGGACCTCCTGCCCCGCCGAGCCGCCTTCATCCGATGACTCCGTCCGACGATTCAAGCCCTTCCTCACGCACGCACGCCGCCGATGCGCTGTTCGCTTTCCTGAAGACGCTGCCGCTCGGCGACCGCTTGATCGAGGGCGGCTTCATGGCCGTGCAGGCCGTGGCGGGCGCGAGCCTCGCGTTCGGCATCGGTCGCACGCTGCACACCGAGCAGGCGTTCTGGGCCGCGATCACCGCGATCGCGGTGAGCCAGCATAGTTATATCGACACCCGCAAGCTGTCGCGCGACCAGTTCATCGGTGCGATGGTCGGCGGTATTTGCGGGCTGATCGGCACGCTCGCGGGCGGCGGCCATTTTGCCGCGTACGCGGCGACCGTGGCGGTCGCGATCCTGATCTGCTGGGTCGTCAACGTCGGCAGCGCAGCGCGCCTCGGCGGCATCACCGCGACGATCATGCTGCTGGCGCCAGGCATCGGCCCGGCGTGGGACAAGGCCTTTCTGCGGCTTGCCGAAGTGACGCTCGGCACGGTCTGCGCGCTCGTGGTCGCGCGACTGATGGCGTCGTTCGAAAGGCGCGCGTTCAGCAAGGGCGGACCGCCCAGATAGAATCGCCCACGCGTTGAGTCTTTAGTCAGTCATCCAGAGCATCGTCCGTTGGTGTGCGGCGCCGGTAACGTCCCGGCGTCACACCGACGCTTTGCGCGAACGCCTTGCCGAACGCCGCCTCCGATTGATAGCCGACCGCCTCGCCGATGTCCGCCGCGCTGCGTTGTGTGCGCAACAGCAGATCGCTGGCGATCGCCATGCGGATCTGCGTCAGAAAATCCATCACGGTCACGCCCGCGCGCGCGTTGAAGTGGCGCGCGTAGGTCGCGCGCGACATCGCCGCGCGCTCGCCGAGTTCAGAGATCGTCCATGCGCGTTCGGGCGCGTCGAGCATGGCCTGCACCGATGCGCCGAGGCGTGCGTCCGTCAGCAACGCGAGCATCCCGGTGCCGTTCGCATTGCGCTCGCCGTGCACGCGCAGTGCCATCGCGAACAGCGCGTGGCTCAAGGCCGTCACGATCGCGAGCGCGCCAGGCTGACGCCGCTCCGCTTCGCCGCGCATCAGAGTGATCATCGTCTGCAACGCATCGAGCGTTTGCGCATCCCCGAGCGATACGTGCAGCGGATCGGGCAGCACATTGAGCAGCAACGCCGATGAACCGGGTGCATAGACGAAGCGGCCACACAGCAGATCGACGCCGTCATGAATCGCGGTGTCGTTGGGCGCGTGCGCGGCCGTGGCAGTGGTTTCGTGGCCATCGTTGCGCCGCACCGGCAGCATGCCGTCATGCCCGAGCGTCAACGGCAGGCCACCCGCCGAGCGCTTTACGTCGCGCATGCGATGCGCGGCGCCACGCGGAAACAGCATGAAATCGCCGGCCTGCAATTCGAGCGGCTCGCCGGCGGCGGTCTCGATCACACAGCTGCCGTCGAGCACCAGATGAAAGGGCGCAACGCCCGCCTCCAGCGGCGCGTGATCGATGTCGAATGCGCCTGATAGCAGGCAGCGAAGATCGAGACTCGCTTGCGGCCGGGCAAGGTCGATCAGGCGACTGAGCGTGTCCATGAGACGAGCGCGCTAAAAGTTGAGTCGAATGAGTATTCAGGATATCGCGGCGCGGCGCAATACTTTGTCGCGCGACGCCGGCGACCGCCGGCGCGCAACGGACCAAGGAGCACTGCCATGTTGAACTGGATCGATTACCGCAAGGAACTGTTCGGCCGTATCGGCGAAATGTCGAAGCTCGCGCCCGAAAGCGTGAAGGCGTATCAGGCGATGTCGAGCGCCGGTCAGAAGACCGACCTGCTCGGCGCGAAAATGCGCGAGCTGATTGCGCTCGCGGTAGCGGTCAGCCTGCGCTGTGACGGCTGTATCACGGTCCATACGGCCGAGGCGCTGAAGCACGGCGCGACCCGCGAGGAAATCGCCGAAGCGCTCGGCGTCGCGATGGCGATCAACGCGGGCGCGACGCTGGTGTACTCGGCGCGCACGCTGGACGCGGTCGCCGCGCATACGCAGGGGTAAGCGAGACTGATGATTAGACGCAGCGATTGCCAAGTCATCGTCCGTCCTTACGTGCCGCATCGACCGATCATGTCCGGCGATGCGGCGCGCGGCCCTTGTTGAAGCGATCGATCAAACGCGTACCAGCCTGATGACCGTTCCTCAGAACTGAATCGTTGTGCGCAAACCGGGAACTGCTTCGTTCTTGATGCGCTGGGACGTTACGCGGAAATCTTCTCGTACAACGACAAGACGGAGACTTTCAGTCTCGCGGACGTCGAGACCTGAGCGAGTGCCGAAACGAAATGGCCGCGGAGAACCTGAGAGCGGTGGATCGTCTTCACGAGTTGGCGTTTTTTCCGGTCGACCGCCTCAGGCCCGCGCGCGCGAGCATGAAACTCGCGCGGCCCATCGATGAAGATTCGGGCTTCCAGGGCGAACGCGAGTACGCCGTCGCGTTATCGCTGCACGACGTGCCGAACCTCGGCCAGCTGCTGCCGGCGTTGCTCGCCCTGCCGCTCCAGCATCCAGCCGGGGTACTCCGCCGGCAGCGCGCTGACTTCGGCCAGCTTCGCGAGCTCATCGGCGGATAGCGCGACGTTGGTCGCCGCGATGTTGTCGTCGAGCTGCTCGATTTTCTTCGCGCCGACGATGACCGTGCTGACGACACGCTGATGCAGCAGCCACGCCAGCGCGATCTGCGCGACCGAGACGTTTTTCGCTGCAGCGATTTCGCGCATCACGTCGATGCAGTCATACGCGCGCTCGCGATCGACCGGCGGAAAATCGAAGTTCGTGCGACGGCTGCCCGCTTCGGCCTGCTGCTCGCGTCCGTATTTGCCGCTCAGCAAACCGCCCGCGAGCGGACTCCACACCATCAGGCCGAGGCCTTCGCTTTGCAGCATCGGCACGAGTTCGCGTTCGAGATCCCGGCCCGCGAGCGTGTAATACGCCTGCAGCGTTTCGAAGCGCGCGGTGCCGAGCCGCTCGGCGATGCCGAGCGCCTTCGCGATCTGCCACGCGGCCCAGTTCGACACGCCGACGTAGCGCACGTGGCCGTGCTGCACGAGCGTATCGAGCGCGCGCACGGTTTCTTCGATCGGCGTGGCCGGATCGAAACCGTGGATCTGATACAGGTCGACGTGATCGAGTTGCAGACGCTTCAGGCTCGCCTTGATGCCGTCGAGGACGTGATAGCGCGACGCGCCGCGCGCGTTTGCGAACTCGCCGGTCTGGCCGAACACCTTGGTCGCGATCACGACCTTGTCGCGCGGTACTTGCAGATTCTTCAGCGCCTGGCCGGTGATCTGCTCGGACAGGCCGCCCGCGTAAACGTCGGCGGTGTCGATGAAATTGATGCCCGCGTCGAGCGCCCGGCCGACCAGCCGCTCCGCGTCGTTCTGCTGCAGATCGCCGATCTGCCGCCAGATGCCTTCGCCACCGCCGAAGGTCATCGTGCCCAAACACAACTCTGAAACAAACACACCGGTACGGCCCAACTGGTTATATCGCATCGTCGACGCTCCATCGTGGGTGCAGGAAGAGTCGTCAAGCGTACTGCAATCGGCGGAGGTTGGTAGGAGCGGCACACACGCCGCAAAAGACTACGAATTCCAACAGCGGCGCGAAGCCCGATGCGCCGCGCACGAGCGGCGAAAACCTGCGAGACTGACGGCTATTGCGCCGTCAGCGTGGAATGACCCACAACCACAAAACGGTCGACATTGCCCGGTGCCGACTGGATATCGCCCGCGCCGCCCTCATCTGCACAAGCATGACTTCGGCAAAGACTTCCGCCGCACTCGACGCGGCGCCCCGCTCCCGCAAGGCCCGCTCCACCGCGAGCGCGGCGCGCGCCGCCGCGCCAGCCTTACCGCCAGCCCAGCAGGCGCTCGACGGTTTTCACCCAGCCGTCGCCAACTGGTTCCAGCAAACCTTCGCCGCCCCGACCGACGCACAAGCCGCCGCGTGGCCGCAGATCCGTCGCGGCCGCTCGACGCTGGTCGCCGCGCCGACGGGCTCCGGCAAGACGCTGACCGCGTTCCTGTCCGCGCTGAACGACCTGGTCTCGCAAGGCCTCGCGAACGGCGGCACGCTGCCCGACGAAACGCTGGTCGTCTACGTGTCGCCGCTGAAGGCGCTTTCGAACGACATCCGCCTGAATCTGCAACTGCCGCTGCAAGGCATCGCCGCCGAACTCGACAGGCTCGGCCTGCCGCCGCTCGACATTCGCACCGCGGTGCGCACCGGCGACACCACGCAGCAGGAACGCAATGCGTTGAAAAAGCGCGCGCCGCACATTCTCGTGACGACGCCCGAGTCGCTGTACGTGCTGCTCGGCTCGGATTCTGGCCGCCGCATGCTGGCGACGGTGCGCACGGTGATCGTCGATGAGATTCATGCGCTCGCCGGCAGCAAGCGCGGCAGTCATCTCGCGCTGAGCCTCGAACGGCTCGACGCCCTCTGCGCCCGGCGCCTGCCGCGCATCGGGCTGTCGGCGACGCAAAAGCCGGTCAGCGCGGTCGCGCGGTTTCTGGTCGGCGGCGCGAGCCTCGAGAGCGACGTACCGGCCGAGTGCGCGGTGATCGACGTCGGCCACGTCCGCGCGCGCGATCTCGCGCTCGAGATCCCGCCGGTACCGCTCGAAGCGGTGATGGCCAACGAAGTGTGGGAGCGCGTCTACGACCGGCTCGCCGAGCTGGTCGCGCAGCACCGCACGACGCTGATCTTCGTCAACACGCGCCGGATGGCCGAGCGCGCCGCGCGTCATCTGACCGAGCGGCTCGGCAAGGACGCGGTCGCCGCGCATCACGGCAGTCTCGCGAAAGAACATCGTTTCGACGCCGAACAGCGCCTGAAACGCGGCGAACTGCGCGTGCTGATCGCGACCGCTTCGCTCGAACTCGGCATCGATATCGGCGACGTCGACCTCGCCTGCCAGATGGGTTCGCCACGCGCGATCGCGCCGTTCCTGCAACGCGTCGGCCGCTCGGGCCACCACGTCGGCGGCATGCCGAAGGGGCGGCTCTTTCCAGCCTCGCGCGACGACCTGCTCGAATGCGCGGCGCTGCTCGATTGCGTGCGGCGTGGCGAACTCGATGCGCTACGCATCCCGCGCGCGCCGCTCGACGTGCTCGCGCAACAGATCGTCGCGGAAGTGTCGAGCGCCGAGTGGAGCGAGGATGCGCTGTTCGACATGCTGCGGCGCGCAGCGCCGTACGCGGATCTGTCGCGCGAGCAATACGACGCGGTGCTGCGCATGCTCGCCGAGGGCTACACGAGCCGCCACGGTCCGCGTGCCGCGTACGTGCATCGCGATGCGGTAAGCGGCACGCTGCGCGGCCGGCGCGGCGGCAAGCTGGTCGCCGTAACGTCGGGCGGCACGATCCCCGAAAACGCCGATTACGCCGTCGTGCTCGAACCGCAGGCGATCAATATCGGCACCGTCAACGAGGACTTCGCGGTCGAAAGCCTCGCCGGCGATGTGTTCCAGCTCGGCAACGCGTCGTACCGGATTCTGCGAATCGAGAGTGGCCGGGTGCGGGTCGAGGACGCACAAGGGCAACCGCCGAACATTCCGTTCTGGCTCGGCGAGGCGCCGGGGCGCAGCGACGAGCTGTCTTTCGCGGTCACGAGATTGCGGGAGCAGGTCGAGCGTTTGCTGACGGAGGGCGAGCCGGCGTCACACGCGGTTGCGTCGGTGCCAATCGCCGCGGCGCAATTCGAAGCAGCCGCAACGCCCGCGAAATCCGCGGCAAAGAGAGGACGCAAAGCGAAAGCTGCCGTGGCGCAGAGCGCGACGCAGACCACAACGGCGTCCGCAACCGCCGCAGCCACGCTGCCCGCGAGCGAAGCCGAACCCACGGCCGCGCGCCTCGACCGCGCCATCGCCTGGCTCGCCGACGAGCTCGCGCTCGACGAGTCCGCCGCGCGCCAGATCGTCGAATACCTGGCGCGTGCGCGCGCCGCGCTCGGCGTACTGCCGACGCAGAGCACGCTGGTGATGGAGCGCTTCTTCGACGAATCGGGCGGCACCCAGCTCGTGATCCACTCGCCGTTCGGCAGCCGCGTGAACCGCGCGTGGGGGCTCGCGCTGCGCAAGCGCTTCTGCCGCGGCTTCAACTTCGAGTTGCAGGCCGCCGCCACCGAAGACGCGATCGTGCTGTCGCTGACCGGCAGCCACTCGTTCGTGCTCGACGAGGTCTGGCGCTATCTGCACTCGAACAGCGCCGAACATCTGCTGATCCAGGCACTGCTCGATGCGCCATTGTTCGGCGTGCGCTGGCGCTGGAACGCGACGACCGCGCTCGGCCTGCCGCGCTACACGGGCGGCCGCAAGACCGCGCCGCAACTGCAGCGCATGCGCAGCGAGGATCTGCTCGCGAGCGTGTTTCCCGAGCAGGCCGCGTGTCTGGAGAACGTCGTCGGCGAACGCGAGGTGCCGCGCCACCCCTTAGTCGACCAAACCATCGACGACTGTCTGCACGAGGCGATGGACAGCGAACGCTGGCTCGCGCTGCTGCGCCGCATCGAGCGCGGCGAGTTGCGGCTCGTCGCGCGTGATCTGCCGGCGCCGTCACCGCTCGCCGCCGAAATCCTGACCGCGAAGCCCTACGCGTATCTCGACGACGCGCCGATCGAGGAGCGCCGCACCCAGGCGGTGCTGAACCGCCGCTGGACGGACCCTGAAAGCGCCGACGACCTTGGCGCGCTCGACGCCGCCGCGATCGACAGCGTGCGCGACGAGGCGTGGCCGCAGGCGCGCAACGCCGACGAAATGCACGAAGCGCTGACGGGCCTCGCGTGCATCACCGGGGCCGAGGCGCTCGCGCACGAGGATTGGCCGACGCTGCTTGCGGCGTTGGCGAAAACCGGCCGGGCGACGCGCTTGCCGCTGGCCGCGCAAGCCAACGCGAGCACGGGCAACGACAACGCCAGCGACAGCGACAGCGCACTGTGGCTGCCCGCCGAACGCCTCACCTGTTTCGAAGCGCTGTACCCCGGCATCGCGCGCAATCGCTACACACCGCCGCTGAGCGCCCCGAAGGGCTACACCGAGAGCTGGAGCGCCGACGACGCGCTCGTCGACGTGTTGCGCGCGCGGCTGACCGGCTTCGGCCCGCTGACGGTCGAGGCGATCGCGCGTCCGCTCGGTTTGCCGGCCGACCGGATCGAACAGGCGCTGATCCGGCTCGAAGCCGAAGGCTATCTGTTGCGCGGCCGCTTCACGCCGCACACGAGCGACGAGCAATGGTGCGAACGACACCTGCTCGCACGCATCCACCGCTACACGGTGAGGCGGCTGCGGCGTGAGATCGAGCCGGTCGAGCGGCACGACTTTATGCGCTTCCTGTTCGAATGGCAGCATCTGACGCCGACGTCGCGCGCCGAAGGCCGCGACGCGCTCGCCGCCGCGCTCGACCAGCTCGAAGGCTTCCAGGCCGCGGCCGGCGCGTGGGAGGAAGACATCCTGCCCGCGCGCGTGCGTGCCTACGCCAGCAGTTCGCTCGATGAGCTATGCCGCGCCGGCAAGATCGTCTGGACCCGCCTGACCGAGCGGGCGCGCGGCGCCGCCGGTCCGGTCCGCGGCACGCCGATCGTGCTGCTGCCGCGCGTCCAGCTGCGTGCGTGGCGCGCGCTGCTCGATCCGGCGCGCCAGGTCGAGTTGTCGGCGCTCGCGCAAAGCGTGCACGACACCCTCGCGCAACACGGCGCGATGTTCTTCGACGAACTGCTCGCCGAGGTGCGCGTGCTGCGCATGGAGCTCGAAAACGCGCTCGGCGAGCTGGTCGCGGCCGGCCTCGCGAACTCCGACAGCTTCGCGGGCTTGCGCGCGTTGCTGAAGCCGGTCGCCAAACGCAACGCGTTTTCCAGCAGCCGGCGCGCGCGAGCGAGCGCGCTGATCGGCGGCATGGACGACGCGGGGCGCTGGGCGCTCGTAAGCCGTCCGTCCGCCGGCGCGCCGGAAAATCCCCCCGAACGGCGGCGCCAGTTGCCGCCCGAGGCGCTCGAACACGTCGCAATGACGTTGCTGCGCCGCTACGGTGTCGTGTTCTGGCGCGCGCTCGAACGCGAGGCCGAATGGCTTCCGCCGTGGCGCGATCTGCTGCGCGTTCTGCAGCGGCTCGAGGCGCGCGGCGTGATCCGCGGCGGACGGTTCGTCAACGGACTCGCGGGCGAGCAGTTCGCGCTGCCCGAGGCGATTCCGCTGCTGCGCGAGGTGCGCCGGCAGCCGAACGACGGTGCTCTTATCTGCGTTGCTGGGACCGATCCGCTGAATCTCGTCGGCACGCTGCTGGTCGGCGACAAGGTGCCGGCCGTGACCGGAAACCGCGTGCTGTATCGCGACGGCGTGGTGGCGGCCACGCTTGTGGCCGGCAAGTTCCGGTTCGACGCGGCGCTCGACGCCAACCCGCCCGAACGCGAACGCGCCCGCGCGCTGCTGGCGCGTCGCCTCTAGCGACGTCGTCGTGGCGTCGTAATAATCGCGCCGCGCGCGGCCGCGCCGGCCCATACTCATGGTTAGCAAAACGTTAATGATTCTTCGCTCGAATTGTCACGCTTAGATACAATGAGGCAGTTTCACTTTAGTATGAGGAAGACTGTCTGCCGCCGCCCGCCTTGATTGGGACCGCCGGCACACTCCGGGGATTTCATGAGCGACCAGCTACACGACCAGGTGCTTCACGCGCGGTTCGGCACGAGCAGCCCTTGCTGGCGCCTGGCGGCCGCCAGCGACATGCTGGAACTCGTGCCTGCGCACGGCCACGCGGCTGTCGGCGTCGCCATTTCCCTCACCTCTTCTCAAGCTTCCCTGGTCCGCGCGCTGAGCGGCGTGACCTCCCACGTCGTCGTCGACGTTCAGTTGGACGCCGCGCCGCTGCGGCTGCATCTGGTCGGCAAGAAACTCGATTGTCATCGCTGGGGCGGCACCGCGTCGGCCGATGGCGACACCGAATCCGTCGCGCGAGCGCTGCTGCACGGTCTGTCGTTCGCTGAACAGGTCGTCTCGGAGGTCAATTCGGTCGTCGTGATCGTCGACCGGAACGGCCGGATACAGCGCTTCAACCGGCTCGCCGAGGAGCTGACCGGACTCAGGGAAGAGGACATCATCGGCCGCAGCGTCTGGACGTTGTTCATGTCGTCCGACGACGGCGGGGTCTCGAACGAGGTCAGCGCGAACTTTTTCAATCGTGGCGAACCGTACGAGATCGAACGGCGCATCAAAACGGTGCACGGCGAACGGCTGTTCCTGTTTCGCAACAAATTCGTGCGCAGCGGCAGCGGCATCGAAGAGCAGTTCCTGATCTGCTCGGGCACCGACATCACCGAGCAACGGCTCGCGCAGGACCGCCTGATCGAACAGGCCACCACCGACCCGCTCACTGGCCTCGCCAATCGCAACGCAATCCAGGAGCGCATCCAGATCGCGATCGAACTGGCCGCGCCGGGCGAAACTGTCGGCGTCCTGTTTCTCGATCTCGACAACTTCAAGAAGGTCAACGATCACTACGGCCACGTGTTCGGCGACCGCCTGATCTGCGACGTGTCGGACGCGATCCGCGACTGCCTGAATCCGGGCGACTCGCTCGCGCGTCTGGGCGGCGACGAATTCATCGTGCTCGCGGCGAAGGGCTCCGCGCATGACCTGGAAAACACCGCGCAGCGCATTCTCGATCGTATGCGCATGCCGTTCGCCGTCGGGCTCGTCGAGGTCTATACCGGCTGCTCGATCGGCATCGCGCGTTCGCCCGAACATGGCGAAACCCTCGAATCGCTGATCCGTTCGGCCGACACGGCGATGTACGTCGCGAAGGACGAAGGCAAGCGCACGCATCGCGTGTTCTCGCCGGACATGAATCGCCGCGTCGCGGAGTTCATGTGGCTCGACACGAATCTGCGCCGCGGACTCGAGGAAGGCCAGTTGGCGCTGCACTATCAGCCGAAGCTGAAACTCGCGACGGGCGCCGTGCAAGGCGCCGAAGCGCTGGTGCGCTGGAATTCGCCGGAGCGCGGCCAGATCATGCCGGCGGAATTCATCCGTTATGCCGAGGAATCCGGACTGATCGGCGTGCTCGGCCGCTGGGTGATGGAAACCGCAGCGAAACAGGCGGCCCGCTGGAAAGCGGCCGGCTATGACCTGCGCGTCGCGATCAACGTGTCGGCGCGACAGCTCACGGATACAGCCGTGGTCCGCCATTTCACCGAGGCATTGCAGCACGCGAGTCTCGATCCATGCCTCGTCGACCTCGAACTGACCGAAAGCTGCCTGATCGAAAACGAAGCGGCCGCGATCGAGCTGATCAAGCAGTTCCGCCAACTCGGCGCGCAGGTGCATCTCGACGATTTCGGCACCGGCTACTCGTCGCTGTCGCAACTCGGCCGTATTCCGCTCGACGTGATCAAGCTCGACCGCAGCTTCACGGGCTCGATCCACGCGGATATGAAGGCACAGGCGCTGGTGCGCTCGATGGTCGCCGTCGCGCAGGAGCTCGATTTCCAGGTGGTCGCCGAAGGGATCGAAACCGAGGCGGAAGAAGCCTTCATGAAGGGGCTCGGCGTCGATTACGTGCAGGGCTTCCTGTACGCGAAGCCGATGCCCGCCACCGAGTTCGAGCGCTGGCTGCTCGATAGGCGCAGCAAGCTCAGGCTGATCGCCTGAGCCCTGCTGTCGCGCGCTTCAGCCGAGGCGCGCGGACCAACCACCCACTTCGTCTTCATCCATCCCGACGGCGCGCGCCGCGCAGTGGATTTGCGTCCACGTAGCCGCGTCGATCGGAATGCCGGCGGCCTCGCGCTGCGCGCGCGTCACGCGCTCGGGCTCGCCGGGTTCGTAGATGCGCTCCGCGCCCGCCGCGAGCGGCGACGCCTTCACCCACGCGAGGAACGCATCGGCTTCGGCTTGCGCATCGGGCGCGTCGAATGCGGTGGGATCGATGATCACCGATAGCATGCAATTGATGATCGCGTGCGTGGTACCGAGCGTGTCCGCATGCGTCGTGAAGCCGCCCGACAGCGCGCCGCCGAAAATCTCGCAGATCGCCGCGAGCCCGAAACCCTTGTAGCCGCCGAACGGCGTCAGCGCGCCGAACGGCGCTTCGTGCATCACTTTCGGTTCGAGCGTCGGCATGCCTTCGTGATCGATCAGCGCGCCGGGTGGCGTGTGCTTGCCCTGGTTATAAGCGACCCGCGTCTTGCCGAACGCGATCGTGCTGGTCGCGAAGTCGAGCACCAGCGGCGGTTTGCCGGGCCGCGGATAAGCGGCGCAGAACGGATTCGTGCCGATGCGCCGGTCCGCGCCGCCGAATGGCGCGACGAGCGGATCGCCCGCCACGTTGACGAAGTGAAACGACACCAGCCCGGCGCGCGCGCACTGCTCGGCCCAATGCCCGATGCGGCCGATATGATGCGCGCCGCGCAAGCCCACCGCGCAGACGCCAAGCCGCCGCGCGCGCTCGATGCCCCGCTCCATCGCCTCGAACGCGATCACCTGACCGAAGCCCTTGCCGCCTTCGACGGTCAGTACCGCGCCCGCGTCCTTCACGACGTCGGCGTGTCGATTCAGTTGCAGTTGCTGTTCCGCGAGCGATTCGACATAGCGCGGGATCATGCCGACGCCGTGCGAGTCGTGCCCGGTCAGATTCGCGGCCACCAGATGATCGGCTACCAGCTCCGCTTCGCGCGGCGTACTGCCCGCTCGCTCCCAGATCGCCCTGACGTAGGCATGCAGTTGATCGGCCGGAATCCGGGGCGTGGTGGTTTGGGCAGTCTGGGAGTCGGTCATTCAGCGTGTCGGTGAGGTTCGAACGGAAGGAATGAAACGGCGGGACAAACAGCTGCATCAAAGCAGCATCGATAAACAGCGGGCCCGGGTCACGCCCGAGCCCCACTCAAACGAAACCAGAACTCACGGCGCCGCGGCAATCACTTCGGCAACCGCAGCCGTCAGCTTCTTGCCGTACGGCACGTGCAGGAACTCGTTCGGCCCATGTGCGTTCGACTTCGGCCCAAGCACGCCGCACACCATGAACTGCGACTTCGGGAAGCCCGCCTTCAGCACGTTCATCAACGGGATCGTGCCGCCGAGACCCATGTAGGCCGCGTCGGCGCCGAAGTGCTGACGCGACGCATCGTTGAGCGCGGTGGCGAGCCACGGCGCGACCTCCGGTGCGTTCCAGCCGCTCGCCGCGCCCGCATCCGGCTTGAACGTGACCTTCGCGTTGTACGGCGGATCGAATTCGAGCAGCGCCTTCAGTTCGGCGACCGCCTTCTCCGCTTCGATGGTCGGCGGCAGTCGCAGCGACAGCTTGAACGCCGTGCGCGGACGCAGCACGTTGCCGGCGTCGGCGAGCGCGGGCAAGCCAGCCGCGCCCGTGACCGACAGCGACGGACGCCACGTCGAATTGAGCAGCGCCTCGCGCGGATCGGTCGTGGTGGGCAGCACCTGACGGCCGTCCTGGCCGCACGCCCACGGCATCTTCTTCCAGACGTCATCGCCGAGAACCTTTGCGGCGGCCTCCGCTTCGCGCAGACGATCAGCCGGCACCGTGCAGTGGAAGCCCTTCGGCAGCAGCGTGCCGTTGGCGGAGTCTTCGAGACGGTCGAACAGTTGCCGCATGATGCGGAAACTCGACGGCACGATGCCGCCGTATACGCCCGAGTGGATCCCTTCGTCGAGCACCTGCACTTCGAGATCGCCGCCGACGAGGCCGCGCAGCGACGTAGTCAGCCACAGCTGATCGTAATTGCCCGCGCCCGAGTCGAGACACACGACCAGCCCGACGTTGCCGAGCCGCTCGCGCAGCGCATCGACGTAGGGCAGCAGATCGTAGCTACCCGACTCCTCGCAGGTTTCGATCAGCCCGACGCAGCGCGGACGCTCGACACCCTGTGCATCGAGCGCGGCGAGCGCCGTCAGGCTCGCATAGATTGCGTAGCCGTCGTCCGCGCCGCCGCGGCCGTAGAGCTTGCCGTCTTCGAACTTCGGCGTCCACGGACCGAGGTCGTTGCGCCAGCCATCGAACTCGGGCTGCTTGTCGAGGTGGCCATAGAGCACGACGGTTTCGTCGCTGCCCGAGCGCGTCGCGGCCGTCTCGAAGAAGATCACCGGCGTGCGGCCCGGCAGGCGGACCACCTCGAGCTTCAGGCCGCGCACCGGTTGCTGCTCGGCCCATTGCGCGGCGTCGGTGATCACGCGCTCCAGATAACCGTGTTTCGCCCAGTCGGGATCGAACGCCGGACTCTTGGCCGGCACCGCGATGTAGTCCGTCAGCGCGGGCACGATCTCGTCGTTCCACTTGCGCTCGACGAATTCTCGTAGCGTGTCCGGGTTGAGTTGAGCCTGCTGGGTCGTGTCGTCGGTGATCATGATCGGGTCCGTGAAGTACTGTTCGGTCGAAACGATCATGATAGTCCCGATGCGTGTCGGGCTGAACCCCTTGCGGTGATTGGGGTGGAGACTGGAACGCGCAGGTGCGAGGCGCGCGGCCGCCATTCGCGCGACAATCGCTACATGCATCGCGCATCAGGAGCTTGTATGGGTGGCAACGTGGCCGTTCAGGCCATCGGCGCGACGTTCGCGCTGGCCTTGTATTTTCTGCCGGCGATCATCGCGGACCGGCGCAAGCGCCGCGACGTGCTGACGCTCGCGCTCTTCAATGCCTGCCTCGGCTGGACCATACTCGGCTGGGTGCTCGCCCTGTATTGGGCGCTACAGCCGAATCCGGCGGAGAGCCTCGCGCGGGACGTCGTGGAGACACGCAAGGTGTCGACCTTGCGCGCGTTTTCATCGGCGCTGACGCTGCGGGTGCGGCGACGCGAGGCCGCGCGCGACCGGCCCGAGCGCTGAAACGATTCGGGCGGCTCGAGCAATACGAGCAACAAACGAACAACAGGAAACCGATTGATTGACGTGCACGGGCGTCACTCAGGGGCGTCACTCAGGCCGCGCGCCCGATGCGACTCCCCTGTACCGAGCCCGCCGGAATGGAGCGCGGCTCCGCACGCACGGCTTGCGCGGCAAAGCTTTCGTGACGCAGTTCGCCGTGTTCGTCGAACCACTCGCAGATCACCCAGTCGCCGGGATTCAGCGCGACCGGACCTGCGTACGTCACGGTCATGCGCGGGCCCCCTTCTTTTAACTTCACGACGTCGCCCACATTGAAGGCGGCGGATGTTGTCTGGAATGCGTCAATGGTAGCGGTCAGCATATTGGGTCCCCCTATCTTGAGCGTTTATTAAGTTGAGCCCGGCTTTATCGACTCCGACCTGTTGAACGTACACTCTAAAGTTAAGACAGATTAACAATCGAATTTAAACGCGGCAAGCGCTTTTTTATTGATACCGTTTTCATTGAACCCGCAGTTCATGCTCGCGGGCTAAAGTTCCGTGCATTACCGAAAACAATCATCGCGACACCTTGCGGCTAACCCTATGTGCGCTACCGCACAAACGCAACACTTACTGCAGGCCATTTGCAGGCAGGTAGAAAATGCGAGGTCGGTTTCATCTGATTAGAAAAGCTGACGCGATGTCGTCGAGCCGTTAATCGGATGAGCCAGTTTGATCTAAATCAGAGTTACCTGTGAACGAGTAGATCGCCGGTAAATACCATGCAGTTCGTTATACCGCTTCGTTCAAATTGAACGGTTTTTTCAGCAAGCTAACAAATGAAAGCGATTACCAGCGGATTAACTTCAAACTGCCGGGGCGACCGGGCGCCGCACGCCTTGCTGATGACGCACCAGCAGCACGCTAAGGCCGATACACACGAACATCAGCACGGCATTGATAGCGAGGCTCAGCTGGAACGCGTGCGCATAAGAGGCGGGTGTCGAACTGCCGCCGAGCGCCCCGAAGAACGCGCCGCTGATCGCCGCGATGCCGAACGCGGAGCCGATCTGCAACGTCGACGAGACCACACCCGATGCAAGCCCGGCCTTCTCCGGCACCACCTCCTGCAGCACGATGCGCATGATCGACGGCAACAGCAGACCATGTCCGACGCCCGCGCACACTAGCCCGCAGTAGAACAGCAGATCGGGCGTCGCGGATTGTGTCGCGGACCAGCCGGTCACCGTGAAGCCCAGCGTCATCATCGAGAAACCGAGCGTCAGCACATGGGCGCCGATGCGCTTGACCACGGCCGGCGACGTCAACGGCCCGATCACGAAGCCGAACGCGAACGGCATGATCGCGATGCCCGACGCGAGCGGCGTCCAGTGCAGGCCGGTTTGCAGAAAGATGCCGTAGGTCAGGAAGAACGCGCTATTGCAATAGAACAGGAACGCGAGCACGAGACCAAGCGCGAACGCGCGATTGCGGAACAGTTGCAGATCGACGAGCGGATGCCCGCCAGCGCGCTCGACGCGCCGCTCGGTCGCGACGAACAGCGCGAACACCGGCACCGCGAGTGCGAACATGGCGAAGGTCCACGCGGGCCAGCCGGCTTCACGGCCATGCGTCATCGGATAGATGACGAGCAGCAGCACCGCCGACAGCAGCGCGACGCCCTTCAGATCGACGCCGGTATGCGTGGCCGGCTGGTTCTCCGGCACGAACTTCCATGTGCCGATGAACGCCGCGATGCCGATCGGGATGTTGATCAGGAAGATCACGCGCCAGTCGAGCCCGAACGGGTGATACGTGATCAGCGCGCCGCCGCCGAGTTGCCCGACGATCGACGACAAGCCGAACACGAAGCCATACAGACTCATCACGCGCGTCTGCTGATGCAACGGCACGACCGCACGAATCGTCGCGAGCACTTGCGGCGCCATCACCGCGGCCGCGATGCCTTGCACGATGCGCGAGATCACGAGCATGTGGCCGCTCGTCGCGAAGCCGCACAACGCCGACGCGATCACGAAAGCCGCCATGCCCGTCATGAACATGCGACGGCGGCCGAACAGATCGCCAAGGCGGCCCCCCGTGATCAGCAGCACCGCGTAGGCGGACGCATAAGCCGACACGACGAGCTGCAGTTGCGCGTCGCTCGCGTTGAGGCCCGTGTGAATCGACGGCAGCGCCAGATTGACGATGAAGTAATCGAGCGGCGCGAGAAAGGCGCCGACGAACAGCACGGCGAGCGCGAGCGCCTGGCGCTGAAAGCCGGGCGCCGACGCTTTGGCGGCGACAGCCATGCCGGCCATCGCCGGGCCGGGACCGGTCACGGCTGCGCTCGCCGCGCAGCTGACGGACCCACCGAATGACGCCGGAGCGGACTTGATTGCTTCGCTTTTCATGACCGATCGTTCAAAAATTGGTTAAAAAATTTTGCGCCAAGACTCGCGGACGAGGCGTTACACCAGCGCGCGCATCGCCACATCGACGATGCCGATCAGCGCATCTTGCTGATGCGCGACCCGCCCCATGACCCGCAAGCCCTGCATCACGCATAGCAGGAAATCGCCGACGGCTTGTTCGTCGAGCGTCGAATCGAATGCGCCGCTCGCCTGACCGCGGATCACCGCCGCAGCGAGCAAAGTCGCCATGCGGCGCTGAATCGCGGCGACGCGCGCGCGCAGCACTTCGTCATCGGGCTGCATTTCGAGCGTCGTATTCGTAATGAAACAGCTGCGCCGGCCGCTCAATGCGCAGGACACCCTCGCGTAGTGCAGCAGCGCGTCGCGCAGCGCCTGCTCCGGTTCGGCCGTCGCGCTCAGTCGCTGCGCAAGCCGCGCGACCGCGCCTTCCGAGTAATGATCCAGCGCGGCGAGCATGATGCCGTGCTTGTCGCCGAATACGCCGTACAGGCTGCCGCGCAGCAGGCCGGTGGCCTTGCACAGATCGTCGATCGACGTCGCGTGGTAGCCGTGATCCCAGAACACCTGGCTCGCGTTCGCCAGCACGGTGGCCGTGTCGAACTCGCGCGGACGGCCGCGCTGACATGTTTCGCCAGCTTTTTTCGCGGCTTGCTTTGAATGACTCAATTGCGATGACCTTGTTGCCTGGTTGCGTCGGTCCGTTGATATTATGACTGGATGTTCAATAAATCAAGGATGGCATTCCGTAGGCCTACTCGCGTCGGGGTCATCCGTTCATTCGACAACCGGCATCAAAAAACCGGCGGCGGACATGGCCCGTCGCCGGCTTCGTTGCGCGCTCACAGTGACAGCAGGGGCTCAGGTCTCGAGCTTCGCATCCATGGTAATCGTCGCATTCAGCACCTTCGACACTGGGCACCCGGCCTTCGCGTCCGCGGTGGCTTTGTCGAACGCGGCCTTGTCTCCGCCCGGAATCTTCACGGTCACGTCGAGATGCACTGCGGTGATCGCGAAGCCGCCGCCGTCCTTGTCGAGCGTGACGGTGGCCGTGGTGCCGATGCGCTCCGGCGTGATGTTGGCCTTGCCCAGCTCCGCCGACAACGCCATCGAGAAACATCCCGCATGCGCAGCCGCGATCAGCTCTTCCGGATTCGTGCCGATGCCGTCCGCGAAGCGCGTCGCGAACGAGTACTGGGTGTCCTTCAGGACGCCGCTGTCGGTGGAAATCGAGCCCTTGCCGTTCTGCAGACCGCCTTGCCAGACTGCCGATGCCTTGCGCTTCATTGCTCTCTCCTGTTTGTGCCTTGCCGCGCACGCTGCTCGACCAAAGATGATGCCCGCCGCGGCGGTCCGCCCGGATGTGTCCGCGCCTGGGCATCGGTCGCAGGTGCCGCGCGGCTTGCAGGCGCGGGCGTGGACCGGATTTCATCATAGGCGCTTCCGCGTCCCGGCGCGGAAAAGCGCCTTTTTCACTATTTCAAAACTGGCAACAATATTTCGCCAGAAAGCCGCTTTTTTGCTGACCTCGTAAGAAATAGACTGCGTTCAACGGATCGGGGAACGCGGTTCACACCGATCCACCACACAATCAATTGGAGGTCGTCATGAAATCGCTTCTTTCCGCAGTCGTCGTCGCATCCGCTCTTATCGTTCCGGCACTGTCGTTCGCCCAGCAGGCAAACGGTCCGGTCACGCGCGCTCAGGTGCGCGCCGAACTCGTAGCCGCGCAAAAAGCAGGCCTCCTGAACCAGAACGACACCACCTATCCGAAGGCCGTGCCCCAGGACTCGACGATCGTCACCGCTTCGGCGCAAGGTTCGCAAGACGTCGGCGGCGCGAAGGCCAGTTCGTCGGACGCGGGCGCGCCGGCGACGGTGCAGCAACGTCTCTTTTCGACGTATCGTGGTAACTGATCGTGATAACTGAGCGCGCAAGTCGTTAATGCAGCGCGCAGTAAAAAGCCCCGGTTGCGAAGTTCGGCAACCGGGGCTTTTCGTTGGCGCGCGCGGCGCTGCTGCGCAGCCGCTCGTTGGCAAAAGCGCTATTCGGGAAACGGCAGGCTTTGCTGCCCCAATGCGCGCATGTCGAACACGTTCAGCGTCATCGCGACCAGCGCGTAGTAGCCGAGCAGGCCGACCAGGTTGATCACGACCTGATGCCCGAAACGCCCGACCGCCTGCGCATACGTCGCGGCCGTCACGCGCTTCGTCTCGTACAGTTCGCTCGCGAAGTCGTAGATCAGCGCGTCGTCGGCATCGGCGAACTCGGGGCGGCGCCCCTGGCGGATCGCCTCGGCGTCCGCTTCGCCGACGCCCGCCTGCAGCGCGATCGGATAGTGGATGTACCACTCCGCCTGGGCCTGCCAGCGCGAAGCGGTCACCAGAATCGCGAGTTCCGACAGCCGCAGCGGCAGCCCGGTCTGGTAGCGGCAAAACGCGCCGAGGCGTTGCGCGTGCTGCGCGAGTTCGGGGCTGTGAATCCAGCCGAGGAACGGCCCATTCAGGTTGCCGCGCGGGCCGGACAGGATTTCGTCGAGCACCGCCTTCTGTTCGGGCGTGGCAGTGGACATGTCGAAGTGAGGCAAGCGCTCGGTCATCATCGTTCTCGCAAAAGGCGGTGGGTCGAATCTCAGAGGGCGGCGAGCGACGCGCCGATCGCATCGCTGAGGCGGCTGACGATCTCGTCGATGTCGCGCTCCGTGCAGATGAACGGCGGCGCGAGCAGCACGTGGTCGCCGCTCTTGCCGTCGACGGTCCCGCCCATCGGATACACCATCAGGCCGCGCGCGAACGCTTCGCGTTTGATCGTCGCGTGCAGTTTCAGTTTGGCGTCGAACGGCTCTTTGGTAACCCGATCCCTGACGAGTTCGACGCCGACGAACAAGCCGCGCCCGCGCACGTCGCCGATATGCGCATGTTGCGCATAGTGCTCGCGCAGCCGGCCGCGCAACTGCTCGCCACGCGCCTGCACGTTCGCCAGCAGATCGTCTTCCGCGATCACGCGCTGCACTTCGAGCGCGGCCGCGCACGCGGTCGCATGGCCGATATAGGTATGGCCATGCTGGAAGAAGCCGGAGCCGCCGACGATGGTCTGATAGATGCGGTCGCTGACCAGCGTCGCGCCGATCGCCTGATAACCCGCGCCAAGGCCCTTGGCGATGGTCAGCATATCGGGCGCCACCCCGTCTTCGTCGCACGCGTACAGATAGCCGGTGCGGCCCATGCCCGACATGATCTCGTCGAGAATCAGCAGCACGCCGTAGCGGTCGCACACCGCGCGGATCTTGCGGAAGTATTCGCGCACCGGCGGCACCGCGCCCGCCGTGGCGCCGACCACCGTTTCCGCGACGAACGCCGCGACCGTGTCCGCACCGAGCGCGAGAATCTTCTGCTCGAGTTCATCGGCGAGACGCTGAGCGAACGCTTCTTCGGTTTCGTCCGCGCGCTGCTCGCGATATGCGTAGCACGGGCTCACGTGATGCGCTTCGATCAGGATCGGCAGGAACGGCTCGCGGCGCCATGCATTGCCGCCGATCGCGAGTGCGCCGAGGGTGTTGCCGTGATAGCTCTGCCGACGCGCGATGAAATGGCGCCGCTGCGTCTCGCCCTTCTCGACGAAATACTGACGCGCGAGCTTGAGCGCTGCCTCGATCGCCTCCGAGCCACCCGACACGAAGTACACGTGCTCGAGTCCGGCCGGCGCGCTCGCGACGAGCCGGTCGGCCAGTTGCTCGGCCGGCTCCGTCGTGAAGAACGACGTGTGCGCGTACGGCAACCGTTGGGCTTGCCGCTTGATCGCGTCGATCACGCGCTGGTTGCTGTGACCGAGGCACGACACGGCTGCGCCGCCCGACGCGTCGATATAACGCTTGCCCGTGGAGTCGATGATTTCGATGCCGTCGCCCGCGACGGCCACCGGCAAGGATTGCTTCGGAGAGCGATGAAAAACGGTGGACATGATGTTCAGTTCCTGGTGAGGGCGGCGGGCGCTGAAACGCGGGCCGGTTCGGGCGTCGCGCATGCGACGAAAGTGTCGAACGCGCATTGCCTCTGGCGATACGCTTTCATCGACACACCAGCGTTGCCGATTTCGAACAGCGCGGTGGCGAGGGTGTTTTCGTCGTCGGGATCGTGAGGATCGTCGCGATAGATCGGCAAGCCCGACGGCGCGCGATCGTGCAGTACGTCGAGCAGGGCCGCCGGTTGCAGCGGGCCGGCCGCGGCGAGCGCGATTTCGCCGAGCCGGTAGCCGATGTCGTACGGCTCGCCGCTGACCTGAAAAACACTGAATTCCTGCATCGACGCCACGGGTCGCACCATATTCAACAATCGGTACGTATTTATACGCCAATACAACATTTGTTGTCAAATGCCTTGAACGATATCGAGTGGAGCGCGGCGTGGCCTCACGCAATCGCTCAAGGCACGTACGCGCCCTTCGCATGCAACGATTGTTCGGCGAGCGCAAGCTGCTCGAGCGCATCCGCGCCTTCGAGCGCGAGCAAATGCGCGACCAGCGCTTCGGCGATCGCTGTGGCGGCCACCAGCGACGGAAAGAACGATGGGCTTTCGTGCGAGAAGATCAGTACCTTGTCGGCGTTCAACGCGATCGGCGACACGGCGCTGTCGGTGATGGCGATCAGTTTGCTGCCTTTGTCGAGCGCGGCCTCGGCGACGCGCGCGGCTTCGACCGAATACGGCGCGAAGCTGATGACGATGGTCGCGCTGTCGCGCTCGATCGTGCGCAGTTGCATTTCGAGCGTGCCGGCCTCGCCGTTGAGCAGCGACACCGACGGACGAAATAGCCGGTAGCCATAGACGAGACCGAACGCCACCGCGTAACACGAGCGGAAGCCCGCCACGTGCACGTGCGACGCACGCCGCAACACGCGCGCGGCCTCGACGATCACGCGGCCGTTATGCGCGGCGGTCGTTTCGAGATTGTGCTGCTGCGCGACGAGAAGATCGTTCGCGAGCGCATCTTTCGATTTGACCATCGAGCGCGCCCGGCTCGTCAACGGCTCGGGCCGCGTGCGCACGCGCGCGACGAACAGATCGCGCAATTCGTTCCAGCCGGGAAACCCCAGTTGCTGCGACAGCCGCACCAGCGACGCGGGCTGCACCTGCGCGCGCTCGGCCACCTTGCGCATCGACGACACCGCGACCTCGTCGGGATGATCGAGCAGGAAGCCCGCTCCCATCTGGAACTGCGGGCTCAGTTCGGGAAAGCGCGCCCGGATCAGGGCGACGAGCTGATCGAAGCTGTCTGGCATGGTGAGGTGGGTCGGGGCCGGAGTGAGAGATGACAACAAATGTTACCACCGGGCAGGCGCGTTTCAACGGCGCGAAGATGCTCAGTTCACCAGCGCTTCCCGATGCGCGTCGACGAAGTCCGCCATGCTGTCGAAGCGGAAGTCGATGTCAGGCTGCGAGCCCGGGTTCATCGTCGCGCCAAAGCCCGGCTGCGAATGACGCCGGTAAATCCAGCACGATGCCAGGCCGAACTCGTTTGCGGCCTTGTGGTCATGGAAGAGGCTTTCTGCCGTGTGAAGGATTTTTTCCTTCTTGATGCCGCGCTGATCGAGCTTCTGAAGCATGTACTCGAAGTTGCGCGGCGACGGCTTGTAGGACCCGACGTCCTCCGCTGTGATGATGGCGTCGAACTCAACCTGCAGCCTGGCGTTGCTGAAGGTGAAACTTTCGTTGTCGATGTTCGAGAGGATGACCAGCTTGTAGTGCTTCTTCAGATATTGCAGCGCGACCGCGGAATCGGCGAATGCCGGCCAGTTTCCGATCGACTGGCCGTACGCCACGCATTCTTCGTGTGTATAGGGCAGGCCCCACTCTTCAGCCATGCGCTTATATACGATGGGAAGCAGTTCCTGATAGCGCTTCGCAGGGGTGAAGTTCTGCTGCGACGACTCGTGGCGAGCGTGCGCTTCGAGAACCTCGTGACGCGTGAGCGGTGTCCTGGCTCGCTCCAGCAGAGGCCTCAGGCCTTCAAGGATGCCACTCTCCCAGTCGATCAAGGTGCCGTAGCAGTCAAAAGTCAGTGTATCGAAATCGGTCAGTTTCACGACTCCTCCTGTCGGATGGCGTGCTCAAAGGTTGAACCCATGCCGAAGCGGAGCTAATCTGGCCAACACGGGTCCAATACCTGGAGACTATATGCGTCACCCTACGGGCAGTGACGTTCAATCGAGTAACCCCCAAACGCACACATGAAAATCACTCGCACTATTTCGACAGTCGAGGTCCATACCGGCGGCGAAGCGTTCCGTATCGTGACGAGCGGGCTTCCTCGTCTTCCCGGCGACACCATCGTACAGCGTCGAGCGTGGCTGAAGGAGAACGCCGACGAAATTCGTACCGCGCTGATGTTCGAACCACGCGGTCATGCTGACATGTACGGCGGATACCTGACCCAACCCGTTAGTCCCACGGCAGACTTCGGAATCATCTTCGTCCACAACGAGGGTTATAGCGACCACTGCGGACACGGCGTTATCGCGCTGTCTACCGCGGCGGTCGAGTTGGGCTGGGTTCAGCGCCAGATTCCCGAGACCCGAATCGGCATCGACGCTCCATGTGGCTTCATCGAGGCGTTCGTGCAATGGGATGGTGAACACGCCGGCAACGTACGCTTCGTCAACGTTCCGTCGTTCATCTGGAAACGGGATGTCACGGTCGAGACGCCGTCGTTTGGCACGGTAAAGGGTGACATCGCCTTCGGCGGTGCCTTCTACTTCTATACGGACGGTGCGCCGCACGGTCTCGCAGTCCGGGAGTCTTCGGTCGAGGAACTGATCAAGTTTGGGGCCGAGGTCAAAAAAGCTGCAAACGACGCGTACCCGGTTGAGCATCCCGATATCCCGGAAATCAACCACATCTACGGGACCATCATTGCGAACGCACCGCGGCACGAAGGCTCGACGCAAGCCAACTGTTGCGTCTTCGCCGACCGTGAAGTGGACCGTTCGCCCACCGGCTCAGGGACGGGCGGACGCGTCGCGCAACTCTATCTGCGCGGCGAACTGGCGAGCAACGAGACGCTCGTCAATGAGTCCATCATCGGCACGGTCTTCAAGGGGCGTGTACTCAGTGAGACGACCGTCGGCGACTTCGAGGCCGTCGTCCCCGAGGTCCAGGGCAACGCATACGTTTGCGGTTTCGCAACCTGGATCGTGGACGAGCGTGACCCGCTGACTTACGGTTTCCTCGTCCGATAATCGGTTCCTTGCAGTCGCTTTTAGCGCGGAACGCTGTGACAGGCATTCCGCGTTGTTTGATTGGCGAATCGCGCGGCCCGACCAGTAGGTCAAAGTGCGGCTTCGTGCGCGAGGCCAGCGCGTTGGCATCACCTCATCGCCCGTTCTTACCTTGCGTCTTCTTTGCGGTCGCTCTGCTTCGGTTCCGAAGCGCGAAGAACACACCGGCTCCGAGCGCGACGAGGAGAACCACGATCAGGCCGCCACTGATGTCGCTCATGCCGGTCATGCCACGAGATTCGCTCTGGCTGGGCGCCGCCGAGGCAGCCACGGGCGCGGAAGCCTCCGCCGCGACGGGCTGCGGAAGCGCCACACCGGCGGCACTCCCTTGACGCACCAGAGAAGCCTCCGATGTCGGCGAGGCCTGGGACACCTGAGATGCATCAGACGCGGATACGGCTGAAGGCGCTTCGGGATTGGGACCGACAGGTGCCATCGCCGTTTCCGAGGCCGTCACGACAGGCGCGGCCGGCTCAGGCGCGGCCGCCTGAGCGACGTCGACGGACCGGGCCATCGCCTTCCACTGCGCGAACACCCCATCCACGCAGTGCACATCGATACAGGCGTTGCGCGCCTGCCGCCACTTCGCCAGTTGCGCGGACGAGAGTTTCCCGCTGCTCAGAAGAGCCTGTTGCTGCGCGAAGATGTCGTCGTACTCGTTGTTCAGGATCGCGTGATCGCAAATGACGCGCTCGGCGGGTTGCTGCGAGGTTGCACACTGAATGTCGTTCGCCGATGCCGCGGTCGAACCCAACGCCGCCATGGATAGCAGCAATACTCCGAATCGTCGTGCCAGGTGCACCCGTCCGTCCTCCCAGAATGTGAGTGTCAAAGTCCAGGCACCACGATGAATCCGCCTGGCTCGTCACCGTATGTATCGACTCTGCCTTCCAGCAGATAACGTGCCGCCAACGCGCATAGCGCCGCGTCGACGTCGTCGATCGAAGTCAGCGACGCTGTTGCGATACCTTCCCGTTCGAGGATTGCCCGGCGCTGCGGACCCTTTTGCTTCGCGGATGCGACGTCCGTCCCGAGGAAAGCGCACGTGATCGCGTGGGGGAATGTCTCGAAGCACACGCGGCCATTGATTTTTTCGCCGCCGCTGAAAAGCGGAAAGTGCGCGACGAATGCGTCGTAGACGCGCTCGCCGTTGAACATCCATCCGTAGAAGCCGCTCTTGCTGGCGATCGCCGTTTCGCGAGCCGGTGTCGCAAACGAAAAGATTCGCTGCCGCGCGAGCGCCTTCTCGGCTAGTCGTCCCGCGGCGCCTGTTCGCCAACGACACGGCGCATCGATGCCGACCGCCGCCACCCCGAATGCGCGACACCGTTCCAGCATCTGTTCGGGGGTCGCGTTGCCGAGACGGCTCACGATCTCGGTGCCGCGCAGGACGACCAGATGGTTTCCCTTCCGGTCGCCGCCAACATCGATGCCCGCTACCGTGGTCGGCGTCAAAGCAGCGCCACCACCCTCACATCGCCCTGCTCCGCCGACGCCACCACCTTCTCGCCGATTCGGCGGAACGTGATCGACACCGACGCATCCCCGACCCGCAGATCGCTGACCTCGAGCCAGTCGATACCTTCGGGCAGCATCGGCTGTTCGATCAGCACTTCGCGGCGCTCGGCGTCGATCGTGATGCCCAGACACGCCTCGAGCATCATGAACGGCGAGCCCGCCGCCCATGCCTGCGGCAAACACGCGACCGGATAGGCCGTGGGCGGCTCGCCGCGGCGTCGCGGGAAGCCGCAAAACAGCTCGGGCAGGCGCATGTCGAAATTGACCGCGGCCTGGAACAGCGCCTGCAGCAGCTTCACGGCCGACGCCTTGCCGCCATAGCGTGACAGCCCGCGCGCGCACAGCGCGTTGTCGTGCGGCCAGACCGAGCCGTTGTGATATGCCATCGGATTGAAGCGCGCCTGGCTCGCGGCCAGTGTGCGCACGCCCCAGCCGGTGTGGAACAGCGTCGAGTCGAGCGCCCGCACCACCGCCTCGCCGCGCTCGCGCGTGGGCAGGCCGAACGCCAGCAGATGCCCCGCGTTCGATGCCATCACGCGACACAACTCGCCATGACCGTCGAGCGCGATGCCGTAAAAGCCGACCTCGTCCATCCAGTACTTTTCTTCGACGCAGCGGCGGATCTTCTTCGCGCGCTCCGCGTATTGCGCGCCCGCGTCGCGCAGGCCGCGCAGCTTCGCGTAGTGAGCCATCGTGTCGAACGCGGCGCTCGCATAGGCCTGCACTTCGACGAGCGCGATCGGGCCGTCAGGGAAGCGCCCGTCCGCATGGAACACCGAATCGTGACTGTCTTTCCAGCCCTGGTTCGCGAGGCCGCCATCCGATTCGCGCTGGTAATCGAGCAGCCCGTGCCGGTTTTTGTCGCACACGCCCGCGACCCACTGCGCTGCGCGTTCGAGCGCCGGCCATAGTTCGTCGATCAAGCCGACGTCGCCGGTGCGGGCCGCGTAGGCGCCGGCCAGCACGATGAACAGCGGCGTGGTGTCGACACCGCCGTAGTACAGCGCGAACGGGACTTCGCCGGCCGCGGCCATTTCGCCCTTGCGCATCTCGTGCATGATCTTGCCCGGCGCGGCGTCGCGAAACGGCGAGTTCTCGCGCGCCTGATGCTCGGCGAGAAAGCGCAGCACGCCGGCTGCGAGATGCGGTTGCAGCCACAGCGTCTGCAGCGACGTGATCACCGCGTCGCGGCCGAACGGGGTCGAAAACCATGGGATGCCCGCGTACGGGTACGGGCCGGTCGCGAGATCCGTCGTCAGCAGGCCGAGGTCGGCGAACGAACGGTCGATCCACGCGTTGAACAGCGGATTGCTCGAACGCACGCGCGCGCTCGCGTTGCGTCGCTCGCGCATCACCAGGTGCGCATCCACCATTGCCGCGCGTACCGCCGTGCGGCCGACGCGCGGGCGCTCCGCATCGATCTGCGAGAGATGCGCTTCGCTCAACGCATGCATCGGCTGCGACACGTCGGCGCCGGGCTTGCCGGTCATCGGCACGACATGCACCGCTATCGACAGATAGATCGACACGCAGGCCTGCGCGGGCAGCTTGACGGTGTAGTCGGCGCGGTCGGCGAACAGCTTGTCCGGCTGCGGCGAGAACGCGATCCGCACGTTGCGCGCCACGTCGTCGAGACCGATGTAGCCGAGCAGCACCTCCTGATTCTCGATGCGCGCGGGCTGCACGCGACCCTGTTTGTCGCGCTTCAGGCCGCGCACTTCGAACATGTCGCGGAAATCGCTGGAAAACGAAATCGACAGCGGCACGGTCGCATCGTGCGTGCCGTAGTTCGTGAGCTCGATCGCCTCGTTGAGCACGGTGCCCGACAGCACACGCACACGCTCGACGTGGATCACGCCTTCGGGTGTGCTGTCGCCGCCGAGCGGCGGCAGCGGGCGGTTGGTCAGATGCGCGGTGAAACTGGTGTTGTCGCTGCTGACGCTGCCCGACAGCAGCGACGGCGCGCGGCCGCCGAAGGTCAGGCGCAGTTGCGACATCACGCGCGTATCGTTGACGAACAGGCCATCGTCGTGGCCGGTGATATCGCCGAGCGGATCGTTGACGATGAAGGTGTCGCCCGACTTGAGCACGTGCTGCGTAGCGCTCGCGACGTTAAGGTTTTCCGTCGGGATGAAAACGCCGTCCTGCTCGGGCTCGCGATGATCGACGCCGCCCGAGTGGGTCAGCCCGCCGAGGGCTTCTGGCTGCTGTATCAAGGTCGCTCCTATGGATTCGCTGCTGCGTTTGGTTGCACTTCGGGTCTCGCCTCGGATCGGCCGCCGGATTGCCCGGTTGCCCCGTCACCCGGCCCCCGGTTGGCCGGCCCCCGGTTGGCCGGCCCATCCGATTGTAGAGGCTCTTTCCGCGTGAGACGAGCTTATCGCCTCGGAGTTTCGGCTTTTTGGGCCGTTTTTTGACGGCGTTTTCGGTGGCACGGGATGTGCAGGCGGCAGGATGCACGGAACGTAAAAAAACCCACGGCCTCGTGAGCCGTGGGTTGGCGACCGTCGTTGAACGCGTTGTCGGGCGTCTATCCGGCCTGTTACCGCTTCGCGACCGGCTTCGCTTCACGCAGCGTCTCGCCGATGAACAGCTGACGCGGACGGCCGATCTTCTGCTCGGGATCGGCGATCATTTCGTTCCACTGCGCGATCCAGCCGACCGTGCGTGCCATCGCGAAGATACAGGTGAACATCGACGTCGGAATGCCCAGCGCGCGCTGCACGATGCCCGAGTAGAAGTCGACGTTCGGGTACAGCTTGCGCGACACGAAATATTCGTCTTCGAGCGCGATCTTTTCCAGCGCCATCGCGAGCTTGAACAGCGGGTCGTCGTGCAGGCCCAGCTCTTCGAGCACTTCGTGGCAGGTTTCGCGCATCAGCTTCGCGCGCGGATCGTAGTTCTTGTACACGCGGTGGCCGAAGCCCATCAGCTTCACGCCCGAATTCTTGTCCTTCACCTTCGCGATGAAGTCGGGAATGTTGTCGACCGAGCCGATCTCTTCCAGCATGTTCAGCGCGGCTTCGTTCGCGCCGCCGTGCGCCGGGCCCCACAGACACGCGATACCCGCCGCGATACACGCGAACGGATTCGCGCCCGACGAACCGGCGAGACGCACGGTCGACGTCGATGCGTTCTGCTCGTGGTCCGCGTGCAGGATCAGAATGCGGTCGAGCGCGCGCACCAGCACGTCGTTGACCTCGTACTCTTCGGCCGGATTCGAGAACATCATGCGCATGAAGTTCGCGCTGTACGACAGGTCGTTCTTCGGATACACGAACGGTTGACCGACGCTGTACTTGTACGCCATCGCGACCAGCGTGGGCAGCTTCGCGATCATGCGGATCGCCGATACGTCGCGATGCTGCTGGTTCGTGAAGTCGAGCGAGTCGTGATAGAACGCGGACAGCGCGCCGACCGCCGCAACCAGAATCGCCATCGGGTGCGCGTCGCGACGGAAGCCGCGGAAAAAGAAGTGCATCTGCTCGTGCACCATCGTGTGCTGCGTGACGGTGTTCTCGAACCCGGCTTTCTGCTGGGCGTTCGGCAGTTCGCCCTTCAGCAGCAGGTAGCAGGTTTCGAGGAAGTCGGCGTTCTGCGCGAGGTTGTCGATCGGGTAGCCGCGGTAGAGCAGTTCGCCCTTGTCGCCGTCGATATATGTGATCTCGGAGTTGCATGCCGCCGTCGACATGAAGCCAGGATCGTAGGTGAATTTGCCGGTCTGGCCGTACAGCTTGCGGATGTCGATGACGTCGGGGCCCAGCGAGCCCTGATAGATCGGCAGATCGATGGTCTGGTCGCTGTCGGAAAAGCTCAGCGTTGCGTGTGACTTCGAGTTCATGTACGTCTTCCTTTTGCTTGATACCGCACTCGCGCCGGCATGCATCGCAGTCGTACGGCGAGGCGCGACATCGGCGCTCCCGAAGAAGTACGGGCATGCTCAGGCTCCGCTGCGCATTCTACGGGTCGGCGTGTCGTTGATTGCGTCGATTGATCGCAACAGTCCATCTCCTTGGGCGCAACATTCGTTGTCGGCACGCGGCGGGTGCATCGCGATGCCGATGAAAGTTGCACGAAGGTCGGAACACCAGCCGCAACAATGTTTTGCTGCCAGCACACTGCGTCGGCGTGGATCCATCTGCGATACTCAATCCGTGCATTGATGCTTGCGGCCCGTGATTCGAAGCGGGCTTTTTTGATCACACAGAAAAGCAGGACGAATACAAATGAATGTCTCTCTCGAAACGCTGTTTCCGGATCATGTCCATACCGAAGACCACACGGTCACCGCGCTGAATCATCAGGATATCGTCGTCGCGTTGTCGGCGGCGCTGAAGACGCAGGACGTCGCGGTGCTGCACATGCTCTATCCGCGCACCGACGCGCGCACGCATCGCAGTCTCGACACGCTCGTCGACGTACTGCATGGACACGGCCTGCATGAAGTCGCGGATCTGATCGCGCAGGAAGCGCACTATCTGTTGTTCAAGGACCCGGTGAAGGCGTGGAAGGTGTTCCACGAAATCCGCAACGACTCGCTCGCGATCGGCGTACATCTGTACTATCACGGGCTCGTCGGCGAGGCGGCCGAACGCGCGCTCGACAAGGACGCGCATCGCAAGGCCTGATGCAGTAACGGGCGATCGGCGGTGCGCGCCGGCCGATCGCCCTTGATCTTCGCTTCACTTGCTCAGCGCGCGCTCATCGCCTGAATGAAATCATCCACGTAACGATTGAACGCGGACGGATGCGCGAGGTTCATGCCATGCGACGCACCGCGTACCGTTTCGCGGCGCGCATCGGGCAACCATCCCTGCAACGCCGTCACCGTGCGGTGGAACATGTCGGGACTCTTCTCGCCGTCGATCAGCAGGACCGGGCAGCGCAGATCGGCCGCGTCCTCGGGCATGTAGGCGGGCAGCGGATCGCGGAATTGCCGCGCGAGCGTGTGCGCGTTGTCCGTCGCCATGCGGCGAAAACCCGGGGTGCTCATCGCCCAGAAGCCGGGGCGGCTCACCGAATCGACGAACAGTTGCAAGCCTGCTTCGACCTCGCCGCTTTCGATCAACCGAGCCGCTTTCGCACGCAATGCGTTGACCGTCTCCGGCACGCTCGCGGGTGGACGTCCGGCGATCTGCAGCGGGCCGCCCGGATCGGCGAGCGTCAGCGTGCGCACGTGTTCGGGATGGCGTCGCGCGAAATGATAGGCGACGCAGCCGCCGCGCGAATGCCCGATCACATGCGCGGGCCCCGCGCCGAAACGCGCGATGAACTCCGCCACTTCATCGGCGTGGCTGCTCCAGCTGAACGGCAGGTCCGCCGCGCTATCGGTCACTGGCCAGTAATGCGTGAGACTGACCGCGACGCAGCGATAGCGCTTCGACAGGCCGGCCAGTTGCGGCTGCCAGTAGCGGTAGTCGCACAACGAACCGTGCACGAACAGCAGCAAGTCGCCGTCGCCGGCCTCGACGTAAGGCATGCGCAAGCCGCTGCGTAGTCCGATGAAGGATGGCGATGACGACAGCGACGAAGCGGAAACGGATTGATTCACGGGTGAGCTACGGACAGCGGCATCGGCGCGCGAATGCGCGCGGAGCCGGCTACAGGCATTGGGAAATGAGCGTACCGGTGTCCCTGAAAATGGGACGCGATGCGTATTGTCACATAAGCGTCAGCGACGCGTTGGGCAGGCGTCTTCATCAAACCACTGACGGGTGGCGACAAGGATATTACTCGCCTGGAGAGAACTTCATCAGTCAGGCCGTTTCCTAAAGATCAACATAACCGGTGCGCCCCATAAAGCACCGTATATTGGGTTTCCCGATATTTTTTAGATGTTCGACGACCTCTTTAAACAGAGGCTCATGTTTGTCTGGCTCCATCATTATTCGCCAATCCTGGTCGCCGTCTCCTTTCATCTTTAAGAAGTGTGCGTCGCCTGGTTCGTCCATATAGGCCCTGACTATATAACTGACATTTCCCTCGACAAATTCATAGATATCGTACTCGTAATAATATTCATACATTCCATTTTCATCGCGGTCACTGCAGTCGATGTGGTGGCTCACAATTACTTTCATTAACTTCTCCTGCCGGTCAAGAATTTTGGCATCAAAGCTCAAGATACGCTGTGAGAATGTAGTACGGCATGCCATTGTGGGGTTCGCGCTTTATAAACATTTTAACCTTGCTCAACGGCACGAGTTTCCCTGTTGATCGAGTCATTCCATACCCTGCAGGGGACCCTACGTCATGAATCAGACATAGACGTATGTCATTTGTCGCCGCCCATGCCTTCACCCTCGCAGAGTTGAATTGCATAACCTTTGAAACTGCACTTTCAGCGGCGCGCAAATTCGTAAATGAGGATGCGATGTCAATGCGACTTTCAGCAGCCAGCCTGGCGCGCAATTGCGCCTCGGTTCGTCCCACATGCTTTGCGATTGTATGCCCACCAATCCGGCTGCCAGCTTGCGCCTCATGCTCAATCAGATCGATCCGGCCCATCGTAACGCTGGCGGCGCGTACCGCCCTGATCGAACCGGCAAAGCCGAACGGCACGACCATATCAACTGACAGGCCGATGTTGTTCGCCAAGTCAGGACTGGCTTTCATCGCCTCGGCCAGTTTCGTCGTACCTTGCTGTATCAGCGTGGCCGTATCGCGGCCTGTCCAGATTTGGCGTAGACCGGCCGACGCCGTATCTGAGCCATGCACGCCGAACACGACACACGCGGCCTTGCTGGCCATCGTCGGTTCCGGCAGCACGCACAGAGCCGCCGCCCCGACCATTTCCAGCACCCCGCCGACCACCTGCAAACCGCCCCATAGCCGGTTGGAAAGCATCTCCGTGGGGCTGATCGACTGGCGGGAGAGCACTGCCGCCAGTTGCGGCGCACTGAGCACCACTCGCACGCCGTCCGAATCCTGTTGATACGACATTCCGGTGTCCTCTGTAGTTGTTGGGGCTGCTACGCTAGCAGGCATCCACAGGGGTACGGAATGGGCGATGGATGATTTTTGGATTCCGCTTCGGTGAACGAAATGTCAATATTTTTCCGCGTCGGAGGGTCTCAGTTCACTGGGAAGCGCGTGCGCGGCATTCTGAAACGGGAGCGCTGCGGCGGCAACGCTGGCCGCTTCCTGTTCGCGGTCGCATTCGTTAATTGAGTGTTTGCCAGCGTCGATCGAACGGCCCATCGCAAGCGCCTTCACATGCGTCCGCAATAGAGACCTCGGGAGACACGCCGGGCCCGCATCGCGTCGCTTGCCCGTCACAGGGCCGGTAACGCGCAGCGTCCATTTGCAGCCCGCCTTGCCAAGGGTGAGCAGCAACCCGGTTACCTTGCCACCGAATGCCGGGTTTTTGCCGAGCTGTAGTGAAGCCCTTATCCACCGCTCACGCGTCCCCGGCTTCGTCCACCCACCCCGCCGCGGCCGCCGCTCCCGCGCCACGCACCGCGCAGGTCAGCGGTTCGTCGGCGACGTGCACGTCGAGGCCGATTTCCCGGCTCAAACGCCGCCCCAGATTGCGCAGCAGCGCACCGCCACCGGTCAGCACGATGCCCTTGTGCGCGATGTCCGTCACGAGTTCGGCGGGAGCCAATTCGAGCCCGCGCTTCACCGCGCCGATCACCTGGCTCAGCGGCCCTTCGATCGCCTCCGAAATGTCGCGGTTGCTCAACTGCACCGTGCGCGGTAGCCCATCGTCGACGCTGCGGCCGGTTGCGTTCATCTGCTCGAGCGGCACGTCGTGCACGGCCGAGCCGATGGCTCTCTTGACGTGCTCGGCGGTCTGCTCGCCGAGCAGCACGCCATACAGATTGCGCACGTAGCCGATGATCGCCGCGTCGAAATTGTCGCCGCCGACGCGCACCGAGCCGCTATACGCGGTGCCGCCCAGCGCGATCACGCCGACCTCGGTGGTGCCGCCGCCGATGTCGACCACCATCGAGCCGGTCGGGTCGCCCACCGGCAGGCCCGCGCCGAGCGCCGACGCGAGCGATTCGCCGATCAGGCTGACCTTCCACGCGCCAGCCGCCTCGGCCGCTTCGCGGATCGCGCGGCGCTCGACGTGGGTCGCGGAGGCCGGCACGCACAGCGTGAATGCCGCGCGTCGGCTGAAGAGCGGGCGCGGCCGCGCCATGTCGACGAATTGCTTGATCATGTGTTCGGCCGCGGAGAAATTGGCGATGACGCCGTGGCGCATCGGCCGCACCGCTTCGAGATTGCGCGGCACGCGGCCGAGCAGCTGGCGCGCCTCGGCGCCGATCGCGGCGATCCGCTTCGACCCGCTCGCGGGCTGCGTCTCGAAGCACACGACGGACGGCTGGTTCAGCACGATGCCGCCGTCGTCGGTATAGATAAGGGTGTTGGCCGTGCCGAGATCCACCGCTACGGCGTGGCGGAACAGTCGCTCAAAGAGCGGGTAATGCGGCGTCGGTCTGGCCATATGCAGGCTCTGATGTGTCGTTATGCGCCGTCCAAGGCGGTCTGGAAATGCGCCCCCGGTACCCCGAAGCCGCGCGACACGCCCCGCTGGGCGTTGCGCTTCCCGCACGGCGGGGGTGATTTTCAAGCTATTGCCCGTATGACGGCAAGCCCATCAGAATCTTTAGGGCCACTTTCTAGTGGGTTTGTGTCAATCGCGCGACAGCTCGCCCAGCGCGCGTTCCAGCGCATCACGGCCGAGCGCGACGCCGTCGGCGGTGATCGTGTGGCCGACGCCGGGCAGCACGTAGGCGTCGACCGCATAGCCGGCGGAGTTGAAAGCGTCGGCCGCGGATTCGAGTTCGCGCACCGGGATCACCTCGTCGTTCTCGCCGTGGACGAGCGTGAGCGGCGTCGCGCGGTTCGACGACACGATCGGCGAGGCGAGCCGCCCCGAATACGCGACGACGCCCGCCGCGCCCTCAACGCTCGACGCGACGTGATGCAGCGCCATGATCGAACCTTGCGAGAAGCCAACCAGCGCAAGCCGATCGAAAGACAGCTGCCAATGCGCGAGCTCGGCGTCGAGCACGCGGCGCAGCGCCGGATAGGCGGCGGCGACGCGCGCCTCGCGGTTCGCCGCGCCGACGTCGCGCAGGTTGAACCACTGGCGGCCGCCGAAGCCGCCGTCGAACGGATCGGTGCCGTCGAGCGACACGAACGCCGTGTCGGGCAGGTCCTCGCTCCAGATGTCGGCGAGCGGCATCAGATCGCGCGCGTTGCTGCCGACGCCGTGCATCAGCACGACGAGGCTCGTCGCGGGCGTGTTTTGCGGCGAGCGCCGCCAGCCGTGTTCGAATTGTTGCCAGCTCATGGTGGGGTCCTTTTTCCGTGGGATTGGGTGTACGTTTCGGCCTTTGCTGACGCAGCCTCAGCCGCGAGCATACGCCGCGTGCCGCGTTCGCGCCGTCGGGCGCCGCATCGGCTGCTGCCGTGGCCGACGCCGGCCGGCGATTGCGGGTATGCTTTTGCGCATCGACGGACCCGCCGCCGCGGTGCACGGTCCACGGCATCCTGCGCCGAGCATGCATTGCGAATCGCGCGCCCTCGCCGTCCGTCCTCACGCCGTTCGCGCCGTCCGCCGCAAAACCTCCGGAGAACGCCTTTTGAGCCAGCCCAACGCCGCGCCTGATTCCGCGTCGTCGCCGCCTCAGCCACCCGCGCCACCGTCGCCGCCCGCGCCTCTCGAAGGCGGCCGGCTGGTTCTCGCGACGATCGCCGTCGCGCTCGCCACGTTCATGAACGTGCTCGACACGTCGATCGCGAACGTCGCGATTCCGACCATTTCCGGCAACCTCGGCGTCTCGGTCGACGAAGGCACGTGGGTGATCACCGTGTTCGCGGCCTCCAACGCGGTGGCGATTCCGCTGACCGGCTGGCTCACGCAGCGCATCGGCCAGGTGAAGCTGTTCGTCGGCGCGATCCTGTCCTTCACGCTCGCGTCATGGCTGTGCGGCATCGCGCCGACGCTGCCGATCCTGCTGCTGGCGCGGGTATTCCAGGGCGCGGTGGCCGGGCCGCTGATTCCGTTATCGCAGGCGATCCTGCTCGGCTCGTATCCGAAGGAGAAGTCGTCGACCGCGCTCGCGCTGTGGGCGATGACCGCCACCGTCGGCCCGATCGCGGGCCCGGCGCTAGGCGGCTGGATCACCGACAGTTACAGCTGGTCGTGGATCTTCTACATCAACATCCCGGTCGGCCTGTTCGCGGCCGGCGTCACGTGGATGATCTACCGCACCCGCGAATCGCCGACGCGCAAGCCGCCGATCGACGTGGTCGGCCTCGGCCTGCTGATCACGTGGGTCGCGTCGCTGCAGATCATGCTCGACAAGGGCAAGGATCTCGACTGGTTCTCGTCGCCGGTGATCACGATTCTCGGCCTCGTCGCGCTGATCAGCTTTGCGTTTTTCCTCGTATGGGAGCTGACCGAGGAGCACCCGATCGTCGATCTACGGCTCTTTCAGCAGCGCAATTTTCTCGGCGGCACGATCGCGATTTCGATCGCCTACGGGGTATTTTTCGGCAATCTCGTGCTGCTGCCGCAATGGATGCAGGAGTACCTGAACTACCGTTCGATCGACGCCGGCCTCGTCACCGCACCGCTCGGCATCTTCGCGGTCATTCTTGCGCCGATACTCGGCCGCGTGCTGCCGCACTCGGACGCGCGCGTGATCTCGACGGTCGCGTTCGTCGGCTTCGCGATCGTGTTCTACATGCGCTCGAAGTACGTGATCGAGATCGACACGTGGCACCTCGTGCTGCCGACGCTGCTGCAAGGCATTCCGATGGCGCTGTTCTTCGTGCCGCTGACGGCGATCATCCTGTCCGGCCAGCCGCAGAGCCGGATTCCGGCGGCGGCGGGGCTGTCGAATTTCGTGCGGGTGTTCTGCGGCGCGGTGGGCACGTCGATCGCGGGTACCGCGTGGAACAACCGCACGATACTGCATCATGTGCGGCTCACCGAGCAGGCGTCGGTCGACAACCCGTTGTTCGTGCAGCAGATCGACAACACGCAGTCGGTGCTGCATCTGAATCCACAATCGGCGAATGCGCTGTTCGATTTCACCGTGAACACGCAGGCCGCGATGATGGGCCTGAACGACGTCTTCTTTGTGTCGGCGATCATCTTCCTGCTGATCATTCCGCTGATCTGGATCACGCGGCCGGCCAAGGGCGGAGGTGGACCGGATGCGGCCGGCGCCCATTGAGGCAGATTCGTTTTCGCGCGACGGCGACGCTCGCGCGGTGGCCACGAAGCGGCGTCAGCGGAAATAGCGCGCCGGCGTGTCGCCGAACGCATCGCGAAACACCGCGATAAACGACGACACGTCGTTATAGCCGACTTCGAGCGCCACCTGCGTGACGCTCTCACCGGCGCCCAGATGTTCGAGCCCGGCCAGCAGACGCAACTGCTGGCGCCATTGACCGAAGGTCTGCCCCGTTTCCTTCGCGAACAAACGCGCGGCCGTGCGCGCGGTCACGCCCGCGGCCGCGGCGAGTTCCTCCAGCACCAGCGATTGCGCGGGATTCGCGCTGAGCGCCTCGGCGATGCGCCGCGCGCGCGGATCGGCCGGCCAGTTCAAGCCAAGCGGCGCGGCGGGCAAGCCGGCGACGCGATCCAGCAGCACCTGCAGCAGACGGCGGGCGGGTTCATCGGGCGCGCGATCGTGCGGCAGATCGGCCGCGGCGGCGAGCAGCGCCTGCACCAGTGTGTCGGGGATCAGCGCGCCGGTCTGCGCGGGCAGCGGCGCGGCGTCGGCGGCGGCGGCGGAGTCGTCGGTGGCGTCCATTGCGGCATCGGTTGCGACGTAGAGCGAATACGACTGCACCGGCCGCGTCGCGTGCAGGCAGTGCAGCGTATTCGCGGCGATCCACAGCGCGCGGGCGGGCGGCACGACCCAACGGCCGGATGCCGTGCGCACGGTCAGCACGCCTTCGCTAACGTAAATCAGACGCGCGCGCCGATACGCGCGCCACGGCTCGTCCAGCGTCGCATGGCGTTCGCCGACCACGAAGACCGCTTGCTCGATGCCGTCCGGATCGAAGGCTTCCGTCATGGTGTCTGCTCTGACGCGGGACGTCCGCGAAGGGAGCAAGATTAGCACGCGCGCGGGGCGCGGCTGCGAGGCGGGCTAACAGCGTCCGGCCACCGTGAGCGCGCATCCCGCCTAAGGCCTGGTTACCCCGCCCGCTTCACCAACTCCTCCAGCACCGTCCGATACGACGTCATGCCAATCACCCGCTCGTTCACCCCCTGCTCGAAATCGATCCACCCCGAGTTGAAGCCGTCGAGCATCTCGATACGCGGCGCGGGCCACTCCGTGCCTTGCGCCTGAAACAGCGCCTCCCACTGCTCGCGCGGCACCGTCTGCGCTTCGACGGGCCGCCCGAGCGCCTCGGCGAGCAGCGCGGCAATCTCGTGCTGCGTATAGCGCCCTGGCCCCTCGATCTCGATCACGCGCCGCCCTTGCCACGACTGCGTGAGCGCCTGCGCGACCACGCGGCCGATATCCGCGGTCGCGACCATCGGATACGCGCGATCGAGCGGCTGCAGAAAGCTCGGCATCACGCCGGCGTTGCGGGCCGGTGCGATATCCCACAACGAGTTTTCCATGAACCAGGCCGGCCGCAGGAACGCGGTCGGAATCGGCAGATCGGCGAGCGCCTGTTCGAGAATATGCACCTGCGTGATGAGGCCGAGCCCCGCATCGCGCTGCCCGCCCACCGACGACAACGCCGCCACCCGCCCCGGCCGCGCCTTCGACAACGCCTCCTTCAGTATCGCGGCCGCCGCATGCACGTTCGGATAACCGGGCTGCGGCGCGAAATTCGGCGCAATCATCACGAATACGCCGGCCGTGTCGCGAAACGCGGCGCTGAGCGAGTCGGCGTCCTCGAACGACGCGATCGCCACCTCCGCGCCGCGCTCGCGCCACGGTGCCGCCTTGCTTTCGTCGCGCAGCACGGCGCGCACCGCGTGCCCCGCGTCGAGTAACGCGCGTGCCGCCGCGCCGCCCACCTGTCCTGTCACACCGGTAATTGCAAACATGCTGTTCTTATATGGACGCCTCCCGGTTTGCCAGGTGATATTCGGTGTGTGACGGACAGGATGAGGTTGCAGACTTATATCCGGCCTGTGGTGCGGATGGTGATCCGCTGGCCCTGATGGAATCTGCCGGGG
>NZ_VZQP01000054.1:0-55589 GCF_014397655.1 Paraburkholderia sp. UCT31 | reverse complement strand
GCTTTTAGGGCCTGACCTGGCCACTGCGATCCAGTCCCGATCAGAACCGTAGAGCGTAATAAACTTGTCAGTGCGCCGGGAGACCGGCAAGGAGTAAAGAGTGGAAGTCTCTAACAACGAAGGTCTAGCTCCTCGATCAGTGGCACTCGCCCCTTTGCTCTGGCTATACTGCGCCACAAAAAGTACAGACAAGAGATAAGAAGCCGTATGAAAAACCTGTCCGCGTAGGTGAAGTGATGAAAACGAAGCTGAGGGCCGCGAGCGCAGCGGTATTGATCGCAGGCGTGCTCACGGGTTGCGCCGATGTGCGACAAGAACACGCCGGAGGCAGCGACCTACGGCACGTACCCTGACGACTACGAAGCCCTGATCGATGCGTATCGGCAGACAATGCTAAATGAACCTTCGAGCGCCGTGGTGCAATATCTGAATGAACCATCGTCGGGATGGACGCGAGCCGCACTTGGAGCGCCTGCTGTGTTCGGTTATCGCGTGTATCTGATAGTCAATGCGAAAAACAGTTACAACGGCTATGTTGGCAACCTGCTTACCGAAGTTTTCATCCGCAATGAAAAGGTGGTGAGTTACCGCGTCGCTGATCATTCGAGCAGTGCGTATGACGCCGTCGTGCAGAGTGCGTGCGACTCGGTCAGCCCCAAATGAAGGGCGTGCACGCCACGAGACCTATAGTTACCAGCGCCATTCGTACGGCCCGCAACCGCGAATGACTGTCCCACAGCCTGCGATCCCTTGCGGGCTTTTCTTGTGCGGGCAGCCCTCCGTCTCATCCTGGTCGGCTCACCCTTTCGCATAAGGCCGAGAAAGCGGCGCCGATCTTCCCCAGACTGAGAGGCTGTTTTTTTGGGTGGTACCGACATTCGAATGTCTTCCTGCACCTAAGGTCGAATGGCGGGAGTTGGCCGAACCCGGACCGATAGCTGAATTGAGAACCGCTTGCCGGCCCGCAGCGGACACTGGTGCGCACTGACGTGCTGTTTCCTGGAATCGAGTGCGTGGCGTGGCGTGAGACGATGCGACCGGAAGCCCCCAGACGTCTGGGCGACGGCGTGGGGCGAGCGATTTCTTTGCGAATTGGACATGTGCAAATTGCTTTCGGCTGGGCGCGGACGACCTTTCCTATCGATGGACTTGCTGCGGGCGCAACGAGGCGGCACGCGCGGAGCGCGAGTCGCAGTTGCAACAAATCGTTGAGGATCAAGCCCATGTCAACGAAGAGCGGGCACGGACAGGGCGCGCAGCGACGCATCCAGGTACTGATTGGCACAATCGTATTCGTTCTAATTGTGACTGCCGGGTGGATCATTCACCAGACTCGGACGGTCGCACGCCAGACTTCCCTGGCGTTGGCGTCGGCCGCGACAACGGCGAACGACGCGGGAAATTATGACCGCGCAATGCGCTTCGCGATGCTGGCGATGGGCAACGGTTGGCTCTCGCCGGGATCGGCAGAAGCAGAGCTTGAGCTTATGCGTGGCGCGCAAGCATCAGTGCAGATTGCGTTGCTCGGCGGCCATCAGAATGCGGTTGACTCCGCCGTCTTCAGCCCGGACGGTAAGCGGGTGGTGACCGCGTCCTGGGATGGGACAGCGCGGGTGTGGGACCTGGCCACAGGTAAACAGATTGTGCAGCTCAGTGGCCATCAGAATCTGGTCTATTCTGCCGCCTTCAGCCCGGACGGCCAGCGGGTGGTGACTGCGTCCGCGGACAGGACCGCGCGGGTATGGGACGCGGCTACGGGCAACCAGATTGCGCAACTCAGCGGGCATCAGGATCTGGTTTATTCCGCCGCCTTCAGCCCGCACGGCCGGCGCGTGGTGACTGCGTCCGCGGACAGGACCGCGCGGGTATGGGACGCGGCTACGGGCAAACAGATTGCGCAGCTCAGCGGGCATCAGAAACCGGTTTTCTCCGCCACCTTCAGCCCGGACGGCCGGCGCGTGGTGACCGCGTCCGCGGACAGGACCGCGCGGGTGTGGAATGCGGCGACCGGCCACGTGATCGCACAGCTCACCGGGCATCGGGAACCGGTAAGCTCCGCGGTCTTCAGCCCGGACGGCCGGCGCGTGGTGACCGCGTCCGATGACAAGACCGCGCGGGTGTGGGATGCGGCGACCGGCCAGGTGATCGCGCAGCTCATAGGGCATCGGGGAGCGGTTTTCTCCGTCGCCTTCAGCCCGGACGGCCAGCGCGTGGCGACCGCGTCCGATGACAACACCGCGCGGGTGTGGAACGCGGCGACCGGCCAGGCGATCGTGCAGCTCACTGGACATCGCGGACCGGTGAGCGCCGCCGCCTTCAGCCCGGACGGCCAGCGCGTGGTGACCGTGTCCGATGACAAGACCGCGCGGGTGTGGGATGCGGCGACCGGCCAGGTGATCGTGCAGCTCACCGGACACGAGGGGCCGGTGAATTCCGCCGCCTTCAGCCCGGACGGTCAGCGGGTGGTGACTGCGTCCCGTGATAGGACCGCGCGCGCATGGGACGCGGCGATGGGCATCTTGCTGCTCAGAGGGCATCAAGGGTCAGTTATTTCCGCCGCCTTTAGCCCGGACGGCCAGCGGGTGGTGACCGCGTCCCGTGATAGGACCGCGCGGGTGTGGGACGCGGCCACCGGCAAACAGGTCTTGCTCCTCAGCGGGCATCAGGGCCCGGTTGATTCCGTCGCCTACGACCCGGACGGCCAACGGGTGGTGACCGCGTCCCGGGACGGGACCGCGCGAGTGTGGGACGCGACCACGGGCAAACAGGTCGCTCAGCTCGGCGGGCATCAGGGGTGGGTTTGCTTCGCCGCCTTCAGCCCGGACAGCCTGCGGGTGGTGACCGTGTCCTGGGATGGGACCGCGCGGGTGTGGGACGCGGCCACCGGCAAACAGATCTTGCTCCTCAGCGGGCATCAGGGTCCGGTTGATTCCGTCGCCTACAGCCCGGACGGCCAGCGCGTGGTGACCGCGTCCAGGGACAGGACCGCGCGGGTGTGGGACGCGGCCACCGGCAAACAGATCTTGCTCCTCAGCGGGCACCAGGATCTGGTTTATTCCGCCGCCTTCAGCCCGGACGGCCAGCGCGTGGTGACCGCGTCCGCGGACAGGACCGCGCGGGTGTGGGACGCGGCCACCGGCACACAGATCGCCCAGTTCGGTGGGCATCAGGGAGCGGTTTTCTCCGCCGCCTTCAGCCCGGACGGCCAGCGGGTGGTGACCGCGTTCGCGGACGGGACCGCGCGGGTGTGGGACGCGGCGACCGGCGAGGTGATCGCGAAGCTCACCGGACATCAGGGGCCGGTTTTCTCCGCCGCCTTCAGCCCGGACGGCCAGCGCGTGGTAACCGCGTCCGCGGATCAGACCGCGCGGGTGTGGCCTATCCGATGGCTCATGCAGAAGCGAGGTCAGAGCCTGGCTAAAGCCGTGTGTAGGGAAAGGCTCGTGGGAGCAAACCTGCTCACAACCGATGATGAAGCCGCTCTTTCTCTCGTACGCGGGCGCCGGGGCGAAAACGTATGTGGATCGTAACTCGCCGACCGGTCGGAGCGAGCCGCAACGATACGTTTGGCCAGCGCGACCAATTGCTTTCCAATCTTTCTGACTAGCTCTCACATCGAAGTCCGCGGCCATGAGAAGGTCCATCGCCTACTCGTAGGTCCGCTCATGTTTTCCTCTGCACCGTGAGCCGCTCATCCGGCGTTCATTGCGTTGCATCGACCGGTTGAATCCGCCCAATCTACGTCGGTCAGTCGCTGCTGCTGCTGAAGTCGTCGTACCGCGCCGAATGGGGGTTTCCGGGCGGCAGTATCCGGGCCGGTGAGACACCTGCTGCTGCGGCGCTGCGCGAGATGGAAGAGGAGATCGGACTTGCGTCTCACCCCTTACTGCCGGCAGGCAGCGCCGCCGGCATGTGGGACGGGCGAAGAGACCGGGTACATTTCTTCGAACTGCGCCTCGATTGCCTACCCGAACTGCGGCTCGATAATCGCGAGATCGTCGCCGCGCATCTGGCGTCGCCGGAGCAATTGCCTGGCTTCGCCGTGACAGGCGCGGTCGCTGCGTATCTCGGCAGGGATGTCTGCGGCTAGTCGAGCCGTTTTTCTTTCATGACCGTTCGAGTCCGCGTGACGCTGCGCGAGGCGCGGGACTTCCAGGCATCGGGGTTACAGCCCCACGGTTTTCAACGCTTCCTGATTCGCTAGCATGGCATCGATAAGAGCGCGAGCCTTGCGGTCGACGCACGTGAGAGCAACACTTTCCGACCCGTAGGTAACGGCATCGGCTAAGTCACCGGTGACGTGCTGTTTTCGTGTCCTTCTACGCAACGACCATGTGACGCGATATGTCAGCGCGATTCCATCGGACAAACGGGCCGTCCGCGGCTCCATGTGCGCTTCGATGACGAATCCGCGATAACGCCCGACAATGTGATGTTTCATTGATTGACTTCACCGTCTTTTGCCTTCATCGCTCGCCTCTCAATGCACGACGCCAAAGAACAAAATTGCGCCTTCGGCCGGCGTCAGGCCCGCCTTGAAGTAGCCTTCGAGCCGGTCGGCTGTCGCTTCATCGAGCGTGAAGGGCGGATGGACGTAGCCTACGGCGAATGCATGGTCGTACCAGTCGTTGAGCCACGCGCGCAGTTCTATCACGTCCTGCGGCAGTGTGTTCGAAGCATCGTCGTGCATGTGCATTTCCCCGGCTGGCTGAACGATCAGGCCGCCATGCGGCCTATCCCCATTTCCGGACGGCGCTGGCCCGGCGGAAACACGTGCCATGTGCCGTCGGCATGGCGAAAGAAGAAGAGTGAAAACGCCCCGGTCGGCAGATCGATTTGAATGCGCACCCGGCATGTTCCACCCGAGCGCGAGCGGTTCAGCAGACGCACGCGCGCCCCTCGGCCCCCCGTCGGTCCAACGAGTTTTTCGACCTGAGAACGCAGCGATGTGTTCCCCGCCATGATTTTCCCCGCGATGCACGATGATTCGATGCTATGGCGATCGGTGCGTGCGTCCAATCGGCGCCGGCCGGAATGTCGTTTCAGGAATCGCTGGTTTCAGCCGTCAGGACTTCCTGAACCGGAGCAGCATATAGAACGGCATTTAAGGGTCCTTGCCCATCTGCGGGGGCTTTCGCCATGAATGACACTAAGGATTTCCTGACACGCGAATCAGGAAGTCACACCCTGATTTTCCAGCGTGCGCTGAATGCGACACACGTTTTGCTCGTAGATGATGGGCCATCGAAATGCAATGTCGAATTGATGCAACATGATCGGCTATCTATCGGAGCGGGAAAACGTCATCGAGCAAATCGACGTGATATGTCTGCGACTGTTCGACACCTGGTGCGAGACGCGCAGCGTGACATCGCTTGCGTATTTGATGCACTGCTGGCCGTTGATAGACAGCACGACCAACGCGCTCAGGCGCCTGGGCCAAACCATGCGCGAGTTGCGGCGCAATCACGCGGACCAGATCGACGAGTATGACTTTCGCGCGCTGTGCGAGGTGGCCGACCTCATCGACGAACTGACCTTGCCGCGCACGGTCCGACTGATCGCGGTGGCGGGCGAGGTGTCGCACTAGCGAACGGCAACGCCGGCTAGGCGCGCAACTGCTTACAGGCACGCATGCGGCGGCTGTGAGGCCACGGGGCGCGCCGTTTCATCGGACGTTTGAAACCCGGAGCGGGCGTGATGGACCAGGCGCCGGCATCGAGTGCAGAATAGGACGACCACAACGGCGGCACTCGCGGGGATATATGGCGCTCGACATTTTCGACGCATGGTGGAGCGGGCTCCTGCAACCCGCTGAGCGGTATCTCGAAGGGAACACCGCATCATGAGCCATCTCGCCGCTCCGGTCGCGTATACGGGCACGATTCTGATCGTCGACGATACGCCGGGGAATCTTGGCGTGGTTGTCGACAGTCTCGAGGCGCGCGGCATTCGCGTGCTGGTGGCGCTCGACGGTATCGAAGCGTTGGAGCGCGCAGCCTTCTCGCAGCCCGATGTGATCCTGCTCGACGTGAAGATGCCGGGCATCGACGGCTTCGAGACCTGTCGGCGCCTCAAGCGCGATGAGCGCACGCGCGATATCGCCGTCATATTCATGACCTCGCTGATGGACAACGAGGACCGCGTCGAAGGCTTTCTGGTGGGCGGTGTCGATTATGTGACCAAGCCATTGCGCGTCGATGAGATGGTCGCGCGCGTTGGCGTGCACCTCGAACTGCGGGTGATGCACAAGCAGGTTCTCGCGCAGAACCGGCAACTGCTGGCGGAAGTCGCCGTGCGCAAGGAAACGGAGGCCGCGCTATCGCAAGCGCGCGACGATCTGGAGCGACGTGTCGCATTGCGCACCGAAGAGCTGGCGCGCGCCAACGCCAACTTGCGGGCGCAGATCGACGAGCGGCGGCGCGCGGACGCGCGCCTGCAGGCAAGCGAGGCTCGCTTTCGCGCGATTGTCGAAACGAGTCCGGTGCCGCTGTGCATCACCTCGATGCCGGATGGACACATCCTGTACACGAACCTGCCGCTGCGCGAACTCTTCGGCATGGACGAAGGCTCGTCCGCCAATATCGCGGATTTCTACGCCGAGCGGGGCGAGCGCGAGCGTCTGATCGAACATCTGCGGACCACGGGTGGCTTGCGCAACACGGAGATACAGTTCCGGCGCCAGGACGGTACCCGGTTCTGGGCGATGGCGACGGCGCGCGCCGCGACTTACGACGATTCTCCCGCGATCTATGTGGGCCTCAATGACATTACGGGGCGCAAGCAGATGGAACAGGAACTCGTCGAATCGCGCGAGCAGCAGCGCGAACTGTCCGCGTACATGGAGGCGATTCGCGAGGAGGAGAGAAAGCGCATTGCGATGGAAATTCACGACGAGCTGGGGCAATTGCTGACCGCGCTCAAGATGGACGTGTCTCTGCTCAAAATGCGCATCGCGCACGACGCGGAAGCGACAAAAAAAGCCGACGATATGCGCCAACTGGTCGAAGGCACGATCTCGATGGTGCGCAATGTCGCGAGCCACCTGCGGCCCGCGGCGCTTAACTTCGGCATCGTGTCTGCGCTCGAATGGCTTGTCGACGAGTTCAACCGCCGCAATGCGATTGCGTGTGAATTGCGCATCGAAGGCGGCGAACCCGCGCTGTCCGACGCCCATGCGACGGCCCTGTTCCGCATTGCACAGGCTTCGCTGACGAACGTCGCGCGTCATGCCGCCGCCACACGTGTCGAGGTGACGCTTGTTTCGACGGCTGCACAGCTCTTGCTGCATGTGCGTGACGACGGATGCGGCTTCGACCGGCAAGTGGTGAGTCGCGACTATTCATATGGCCTGCTCGGCATGAACGAGCGCGCGCGGCTGATCGGCGGATCGCTTTCGATCGACAGCTCGCCGGGCGCGGGCACCATGGTTTCGATTCATATTCCGCTCGATGGCGGAGCTCGAACATGATCAGGATACTCATTGCGGACGATCATGCGATAGTCCGTGGCGGACTCAGACAGATCATCGCGACCACGAGCGATATCGTCGTTGCGGCGGAAGCGGCGCAAGGAGCGGAAGTGATCGACAAGCTGCGCTCGTGCGCGCTCGATCTTCTATTGCTCGACATGACGATGCCCGGCATCAGCGGCGTCGCTCTGATCCGCAGGGTACGGGCGGAACATCCTTCGTTGCCGGTGCTGGTGCTGAGCATTCACGACGAGGCCCAGGTCGCGTCTCGCGCGCTGCGCGCGGGAGCAACGGGATATCTGACCAAGGACAGTGACCCGGAGGTGCTGCTCGCGGCAATCCGCAAGCTCGCGGACGGCGGCCGTTTCATCGATCCGAAGCTCGTCGATGCGATGGTGTTCGATACACAGCGCGGCGACGTGCCGCCGCATGAAGTACTGTCGGACCGCGAATTCGAGGTCCTGCAGATGCTCGCTGCAGGCAGGAGCATCAATGAAATTGCCCAGGCATGTGCCCTCAGCGCGAAAACGATCAGCACACACAAGATGCGGTTGATGCAGAAACTCGGGCTTTCCAACAACGCTGAGGTGATCCGGTACGCGATCCGGCACGGCATGATCGTCGAGTAGAAAACGAAGGATGATGCGGTTCGCGTTCTGAGGCGCGAATCACCGCAGTAGCCTCCTTTCCAGATATTGCTCGACGAAGCTGAGGATCGCCTTGGACCGGTAAGCCTTCGCCAATCGGCAAAGGTGGTCTGCGAAGGGTCGATAGCGCTCGTCGAGCTCGCTCAAGTGTCGGGCGTGTTGCACGATGGCACGCATGTCGCCGAGTCGCGCCAGGTAGTGCAGCGCTTCGATCTCGCCCTGCGGCGGTGCCATCAAGGGCACGGTAAAAGGAGCGGCAGCGGGTACAGCCGTGTGGTCCGCGCCAGTGACTTGCCCCTTGGTCGCTTCGTCGATCCACTCGACATTCATGAGCGATGCGACATGGGACAATAGCCGGCCGAAATCGATCGGTTTGGCAAGAAAAGCGTTTGCGCCGGCCGCGAGACTTTGCGCCGCATCGGTCCCCGAGGCACTTGCGGAGACTGCGACGATGGGCAGATCCCGGAACTCGGGCATCTGGCGCAGGCGACGCGTGGCTTCGAGCCCGTCCATCCCGGGCATGACCACATCCATCAGGACAAGCGCAGGATGCAGGGAGCGGGTTTTCTCCAGAGCTTCGGATCCGTTGCCAGCCTCCGCCATGTCGAATCCGAGCGGACCCAGCATATCGACCATCACGGCACGGTTCTCCGCCACGTCATCCGCGACCAGGATAGCCTTGCGCGGCCCCTTGTAGCCGCTCACGATCCGTCCGGACGCGGCGACGGCCGCCGGGGGCGCCACCACCTGGACATCCAGTTCGATCGAGAAGACGCTGCCGATATCGCGGCGACTCTCGATATGGATCTCGCCGCCCATCAGGCGTACGAGTTGCCGGCTGATGGCGAGCCCGAGCCCCGTGCCGCCGAAGCGGTGCCGGTCGTCGCTCACTTGCTCGAAAGGCCTGAAGATTTCCTCCAGGCGCCCTTTATCTATCCCAATGCCGGTGTCCTGCACTTTGAAACATAGTCGCGCGGGCGGCATAAAAGCGACGCTCAGATGCACGCTCCCCTGCTCGGTAAATCTGATCGCGTTGGAAAGCAGGTTGAGCAGCGCCTGACGCAGCCGTATTTCGTCCGCCCGGACAGCCGCGGGCAGATCGGGCTGCATCTCGCAAGCGAAGGCGAGTCCCTTTTCGGTTGCCTTGACCCGCATCGTCTCGGCGACAAAGTAGACGAACTGTTCGAGCGGAACGTCGGAAAGATTGAGTTCCATTCGTCCAGCTTCGATCTTGGCTATATCCAGGATGTCGTCGATGAGCATCAGCAGGTGTTCGCCGCTGCGCTGGATGACTGCGAGTCCGTCGATCTGGCGTTGATCGAGAGTCGTGTCGCGTGTGAGGATCTGCGCGTAACCAAGAATCGCGTTCAGCGGCGTACGCAGTTCGTGGCTCATGTGCGCGAGAAAGTCACTTTTTGCCTGGTTGGCCGTATCTGCATGTTCCTTGGCCACGGCGAGTTCCGCTGTCCGTTCGCGGATCATGTCTTCGAGGTGCTCGCGATAGCGCCGCAATTCCGCTTCGGCATGCTTGTGCTCCGTGATGTCGCGTGAGATGCCGAGCAGGAACTGCGGCACGCCGCGCACATCGGCGATCGGGATCTTCATCGTGTGCAGCAGGCGCACGCCATGTCGCGTATGAACCGGCTCTTCCGGTATGTCGATCATGTGTCGCGACTCCAGCACGGCCCGGTCCTTCAGCGCGAAGAATTCAGCCTCCTCGGTGGGAAACAGGTCGTGGACGGACCGGCCGAGGATCTCCTCGCGCCGGTAACCGAGAAGTTGCTCTGTCGCCTTGTTGCAGCGCACGAAGCGCAAGGTCGCGGCCTCCCTGACGAAGATCATGTCCGGGATATTTTCGACGATGCTGTTAAGAAAGTTCTCGCTTTCCCGGACGGCATCTTCGGCGTGCTGACGTTCGGCGATCTCGGCCGCCTGACCCGCAAGCGCCGTACTGAGTTCGGCCGTGCGCTGTGCGACCCGCGCCTCGAGTCCGGCGTTGAGCTCCTTCAACGCATCCTCGGCCTGGCGGCGCTGGCGCCGGTCTTCAAGGAACTGCTCGACTGCGCGCGCCATATCGGCAATCTCGTCGCCGCCGTGCACGGGGACTCCGGCTTGCGTGCTCCCGGCATCGCCGTGCCGCAGAAAGTGACTGACGCGGCGCAGGCGCGCCACGACATGGCGCCCGAGGAATTCGCGGGCGATTAGCCAGGTGAGCAGCAGGCTCACCGCGACTCCACCCGCCACCCATTTGCGTGTGCGATCTGCGCTAACGGCCAGATCCTGGACTGCTTCGCGGTAGTCGCGCGTCAAATAATCGGACTGCCGTTGCGCCGCGACGGCCAGAGCCTCGGCCGCGCCGCGCAGGTCCCTGTCGAGGCTGGTCAGCGACACGCCCGGCCGCTGCCCATCTGCCGGCGCACCCCGGGTGCCGAGTGCGGTCTCGCGCACCTGCGCCTCGATGTTGACGATGTTGCGAAAGCGTTGGCTCGACCGATAAAGCGTCAGCGCGTCGACCCCTGGGTCGTCGCTTGCGGCCGCGGAGGCCAGGCGGTCAACCAGGCGGTCGAAGGATGCCAGCTGTTCGAGCACATGCCGATGGGTCTCGCGCACCGCATCGATCGTATCGTCGCGAGACAACTGCAATGCGAGGCGTTCAATGGTCAGCGTGTGCTGTACCAGATCCTGCGCATCCGCGAGGCGCGTGAGCCGCTCTTCGGCCAACTGACGGATCGAGTGGGCCGAACCGGTCAACGAGTAAATCGTCGTGGCTCCGACGACGACCACCAGCGCGGCCAGGCACGAAACAACGAGCGCAAATTGAGCGGTGAGCGATTGTGGGAAAGGCAGTTTCACGGTCGTTGCCAGATCTGACGATAAATGTCGCGATAGCCGTTGTCAGGGTCGTAGAGTAGACGATCGCCGCCGTCCGCGGCGACGTTGTCCGCCGTCACGAGATGCACCGGCGTCACGTAACCCGTGACGCCAACGCCCGCGAAAAGTCGGTTCATTTCGTCGACCAGTTGCCAGCCGTGCAGATTCAGGGGTTCGGCCACGGTGCCGGTCTGGAAGGTGCCGGTGCGGATGCGCAGGAAGGCGGACTCGCTGCCGTCGCCAGCCGACAGCATGATCATTGCAGCGTTCGGCATTCCCACCTGGGTCAACACCGGGGCGGCGTAGTCAAAGTAGATGTCGTTGATCGCCAGCGCACAGGTCCAGCGCGGGCCGTAACGCGCGAGCAGGGCGCGTGTCGTCCCCGGCACCAGTTCCCGGCTGCGCGAAATCGCCACGTCGCGCACTTCAAGCAGGGTACAGCCACTGCACGCGCGAACGACGGCAGCCATTTCATCCGCCTTGCCTTGCGCAATTCGGAAATTGGAATCGGTGAAGATGACGACTCCCGCATGCCCGCCGGACTGCACGATGGCCGCCAGCGCGGTCACGCGCGCGACCTCGAGCGGATCCGTCGACACGTTCATCGCCACGGGCGTGCCGGGCACCGGTCCGGCCCGGGCCGCGACATGCCAGCCGACGATTGGGATGTTGTTCTCGGCAAACGGCCGCAGTGCGGGGAGCAGCGCGCGTGCATCGCCGCCGGCGAGGATCAGACCGTCGGGGTGGCTTGCCAGCGCATTCGCGAGCATCTTCAGCCGCAGGTCGGCCGCACCCGCGGAATCGAAGATCCTCACGCGCCAGCCGATCACCTTGGCCGCCTCCAGCACACCATCGACCACACCGAGGATGCCGCCGTTGCGCAAATCCTCGGCGACGACCGCGATGTGTTTTCCAGATTGCGCAGGTGGCCCGTTGCGTGGCCCGTTCCAGGGTGCAGCGGGTCGCGAAGCGGCGTCGACCACTCGCCTGGCCAAGGCCAGGAAGTCCGTCGCGGCGACCGGGGCTCCGGGCGCAGGGCGAGGCAATAAATCCTGCGCGGCGGCGGCCGGCAGCACACACGCGCAAGCCAATGCCAGAAGGAAGCCCTTCATGCTGTTCCCCCCATGGGCTCCGTCGAGGTCGATTGGGGTTGCCCAAAGCCGCTCGCGGATGACCTTTTTAGCAGGATATTACAAGCCGATTCCCGCGTGTCATCGGTCATGCGCTGGCGCAGATTGGGTCAAGCGTGGTCGGCACTCAACTGCAATGGTCTGATGGTCAGTGTTTGCCACGATTGCGCGATCAATCGTTCATCGATCGCAAGCCATAAACATGAGATTTCGCGGGGTACGCTGAGCGCGGCTGTACAGCACTGCAGGCCCGCTTTCGCGGGGCGACGTCAGGCGTTACATCATCTCGGGTTTCGCCAGCCGGGTGCCATCGCTAAAGCGCGTCAATCGATATGGCTGTGTCTCGATCCCAGTCGCGTCGTCCGTCACGATGCGGCTAACCAGCATGCCGGCTCCCGGTCCCAGCCCGAATCCATGACCGCTGAACCCCGAAGCGATCACAAGGCCCGGCCTGCTCTCCACGCGTGACATCACCGGCACCAGATCGGGCATCGTGTCGATCGCGCCTGCCCACGCATGAGCGATACGCAATCCCGACAGTTCGGGAAAGACCGTCGCAACGTTTTGGAGTGCACGGGTCGGCCACTCGGCATCGGGCGCAGGATTGAGAACCCGCGTCACCTCGAACGGAGAGATGTCGTCGTGGCGCCAGTCCGCACTTCCTTCGGGGCCGCCGAAGAAAGGTTGCGCGATCCGGAATTTGAGCTTCTTGTTGAGTTTGCTGCGGAACATCTGACGAAACTTGACCGCGTGCCGCAGGTTCTGTGGCGCGATCTCCATGCGTCCATAGCCTGGCACCGCGATCGTGTAGCCGCCGTCCAGCCGCCGCCGCAACGCGAAGTTCGGGCCGGAGAAGCACCCGTCTATCACGGCCGGCGCTTCCGCCGTGCGCAGCGCGGTGCCGATCACATTGACCGCCGGCAGATCGATCCCATGGTGCCGGCAGAACAGGGCGCTCCACGCGCCGCCGGCCAGCACGACGCTGCTCGCGCCAATCCGGCCGCGCTCGGTCCATACGCCGGAGATTCGACCCGCGCTGCTGTCGAGTCCGCGAACCGCACAGGTCTGATGCACGCGCGCGCCGAGTCGTTGCGCGCCTCTTGCGATGGCAGGCGCTGCTCGCGACGGCTCCGCGCGTCCATCGGAATGCGACCACACGCCGCCCGCCCACTTCGCCCGACTATGCGGAACGCGCGCGGCCAGTTCTCGAGCCGACAGCAGCTGACTGTCGAAGCCGAGCGCGCGCGCCTTGCCGAGCCATGCTTCCCACTGGGCGACATCGGCAGACTGCTCGCTTCCGTACAGAATGCCGCTGCGCCGAAAACCGATGTCCTCGCCGAGTTCGTCGCTCAACTCGCCCCAACGCTTCAGGCTCTGCATCGCGAGCGGCAACTCGTAAAGGTCGCGGTTCTGCTGACGCACCCAACCCCAGTTGCGCCCCGACTGCTCCGCGCCAATGATGCCTTTTTCGAGCAGCACGACCGATACGCCGCGCCGTGCCAGCTCGTAAGCGGTGCTGACGCCGATAATGCCGCCGCCGATCACGGCTACGTCGCAGCGATCGGGGAACCCCTCGCTATTCGGGACTTCGTCGATTCTTAGCATGTTTGAGCAACCATGATTGACATGAGCAGCCGGATACCGGGTGCGTACGCTGTCAGAAGATCACGTAGATCTTCCGCAGCGTTTCATCGATGTTCCAGAGTCCTTCCGTGTTGGCCTGGAAAAATAGCGTGTCGCCGGCGGCGAAGCGGACCGTGTCTTCTCCGTCGGGCGTGAAGGTGCCGCTGCCCTTGATGAAATGCATCACCTCCGCCTGCTTGACGGAGCGCCGATAGGTGCCGGGCGAGCACTCGAACACGCCGGTATCGATTGCTTCGTGACCGGGAATGACGTACTGGCGTCCCGATACGCGCGACGGTTCGGTACCGGGCAGGCCCGCGGTTCCCCAATCCTCCAGTGCGGAGACTTCCGCGGCTTGCCTGATCTGCTGAACTTTCATTGCGCTGTTTCCTGTTGTCGTGAGCGGAGGTCGATACGTCGGTCGATCCGGCCTAGCCGGACCACGGTGACGCCGGCGCGCAACTGGCGCAGCGAGGGCATCACCAGCATGCAGTCATCGTACGGAGTCGAGACTGGCTGACCGTCGGACCATGCGATCACGGTGCCGGCCTTGTCGAACGTCTCGAGGCCTGTATAAGGACCCGCGAAACGGAAATCCATGCTCCTGGCGACGACCGGTTCGGTCACGCGCACGATGCGCATTTCGTCGGGCAATGGCGCGATCCAGCCGGGCGGCAGGTCGGCTGCGTCGACGATGCCCGACAGCAACAGAAAGCGTGCGGTGCAGTCGCGCGCAACCGTCACCGCGCTGGCTTGCCAGTGCTGGCCGCATTCGATCAACAGGGCATTCTTCGGACTCGCGTCGTCGCCGAAGCCCTCGTAGTCGCGCATCCGGCGGCCTTCGGGATGGCCTTCGTCCTGAATCACGGTGGCGGGCGTGCCGAGCCGCTCGGCCAGTTCGGCTCCCTTGCGCAGCGGCCCCGCGACGATCAGCGGCGCGCTTTTTTCATGCATCGAATGCAGGTCGAGCAGCAGATCCACTGTGTCGATCACCGGCCGCATCGCGCGCGCACGATCGAGTTCCGACGAGCGGGTCGCCAGATCGTCGAGCTTCGCGGCGGTCCAGACGCGGTTGAAGTCCTGATCGACGAAACGCGCTTTGTCTGGTGTCGCGGGATCGAACCGCGCATACGCGGCGACGTTCGCGAACGATAGCGTGAGCTTGCCGCGGCGCGGGCGCAGGCCACTGCGCAACAACGCGTCGACGGTGATCGCGCCGCACACTTCGTTGCCATGCGTGAGCGCATTGATCATCACGTGCGGCCCGGCTTGGCCGGAGTCGAACGAGTGCACGTATGCGATGCCGGTATTGCCGTCGGCGTGCGCCGAGAGGTCCGGAAATGCGACTTCGATCGGATAGGCTTCCATGTTTACTCCAGACCTCCCTGACACAGATACTTGATCGACAGATAGTCATCGAGACCATACTTCGATCCTTCGCGACCGTAGCCGGATTCCTTCACACCGCCGAACGGCGCCGCTTCTGAAGCGAGCGCGCCTTCGTTGATACCGACGATGCCAGCTTCCAGGGCGCGCGAGACACGCTCGATACGGCGCATGTTCTCGCTGTAGAAGTACGAGGCGAGCCCGAACGGCGTGTCGTTGGCGGCCTGCACCGCTTCCTGCTCGCTGTCGAATGGGAACAGCGGCACGACCGGGCCGAAGGTTTCCTCGCCGCACAACACCATCGACGACGTGGCGTTACCCAGCACCGTGGGCGCGTAGTAGTGCGGTCCCAGCTCGGTGAGCCGTCGTCCGCCCGTCAGCACGAGCGCGCCGTTCTCGAGCGCGTCCTCGACATGACGAGCGATCTTGTCCACAGCGCGCTCATTGATCATGGGCCCGATCTGCGTGGCGGGGTCGCTAGCGGGTCCGACCCGCAGTTCGGCCACTTTCGCGCACAGCAGCGCGGAGAAACGTTCGTATACGCCGCGCTGCACGAAGACGCGGTTCGGACACACGCAAGTCTGCCCGCCATTGCGGAATTTCGCGGCCAGCAGGCCATTGACCGCGGCATCGAGGTCGGCGTCGTCGAATACGATGAACGGCGCATTGCCGCCGAGTTCCAGCGAGAGCTTCTTCAGCGTGCCCGCCGATTCGCGCGCGAGATGCTTGCCGACGGGCGTCGATCCGGTGAACGTGATCTTGCGGACACGGCTGTCGGCGAGCCAGTCGCCGACCGTCTCGGCCGCCGCCGCACGCGAAGCCGAGATCAGGTTGAGCACGCCGTTCGGCACGCCCGCCTCGTGCGCCAGCATCACCAGTGCGATCGCGGTGAGCGGCGTGTCTTCCGCGGGTTTCGCGACCACCGTGCAGCCCGCCGCGAGCGCGGGTGCGATCTTGCGCGCGATCATCGCAAGCGGAAAATTCCAGGGCGTGATGGCCGCGACGACCCCGATCGGTTCCTTGACCGCGCTCATCCGTTTGCCGCGCTGCTGCTGCGGAATCAGGTCGCCGTAGATGCGGGTGGCTTCGTCGGCGAACCACGCGACGTACGACGCGCCATAGTTCACCTCGGCGCGTCCTTCGGCGAGCGGCTTGCCTTGTTCGAGTGAGATCAACGCACCGAGTGCGTCGCGATTCGCGACGATCAACGCGTGCCAGCGGTGCAGTACCGCCGCGCGTTCGCTGGCCAGCCTCGCGCGCCACGCGGGCAGCGCTTTGGCGGCGGCGTCCGTGGCCGCTCGCGCGTCGCTGGGGCCGCTGTCGGCAACTTCCGCGATCGGCTTGCCGGTCGCCGGATCGGTGACCGCGAAACGACGACCGCTCGCGGCGGCGACCCACTCGCCGTTGATGAAGTTCTCCGTGCGGATCAGCGCGCGGGCCTGTTGTTCGAGATTCGTGCTCATATGAGGTCTCTGTGCCGGTTGGCATGCGATGGCAGAGCGCCCGACGCGCGCCGGGCAGTCAGTGCTGCCTGCTCTGTGAGTGATCAGGACGGATTGGCGACCCGAGCCGCGATCGCCGCGCCGACCTCCGTGGTCGATGCGCTGCCGCCCAGGTCGCCCGTGCGCGGGCCTTCCTTCAGCACCCGCGTGATCGCGGCGACGATGGTGTCGTGCGCATCGCGCTCGACACCCGCGCCGTGGCCGAGAAAGTCGAGCATCATCGCGGCCGACCAGATCATCGCGACCGGATTGGCAATGCCCTTGCCGGCGATGTCGGGCGCCGAGCCATGCACCGGCTCGAACAGCGACGGAAAACGCCGATCGGGATTCAGGTTGCCCGACGGCGCGATGCCGATCGTCCCCGTGCACGCCGGCCCGAGATCGGAAAGGATGTCGCCGAACAGGTTCGATGCGACCACCACGTCGAAGCGATCCGGGTTCAGTACGAAGCGCGCGCACAGGATGTCGATGTGCTGACGGTCCATCTTCACATCCGGGTAGCGGGCGGCCATTTCATCGGCGCGGGCGTCCCACCACGGCATGCTGATCGCGATACCGTTGCTCTTCGTTGCAACCGTGAGTTTTTTCGCTCGACGCTGTGCAAGGTCGAACGCGAACTTCATCACGCGCTCGGTGCCGTGGCGCGTGAAGATCGACTGCTGCATCACGACTTCGCGCTCGGTGCCCTCGAACATCGTGCCGCCCACCGACGAATACTCGCCTTCGGTGTTTTCGCGCACGATCATGAAGTCGATATCGCCCGGCTTGCGGTTAGCGAGCGGGCAGGGCACGCCTTCGAACAGCCGCGCGGGGCGCAGGTTCACGTACTGGTCGAATTCGCGGCGAAACTTCAGGAGCGAGCCCCACAGCGAAATATGGTCGGGCACCTTGTCGGGCCAGCCGACCGCGCCGAACAGAATCGCATCGCAGTCCTGCAGTTGCGCCTTCCAGTTGTCGGGCATCATCTGGCCGTGTTGCGCGTAGTAGTCGCACGACGCCCATTCGATATGGCGGTAGTCGATGCCGATGTCGAAGCGTTTGCATGCGGCGTCCAGCACGCGCAGGCCTTCGGGCATCACTTCGGTGCCGATGCCGTCGCCGGGAATCACGGCAATGCGGTATTTGCGGGTCATACGTCTCTCTCCTTGCCGTGATCGCGCGCCGTCTGCTGACGCCGGGCGGATGGCGAAATGGGGTTGCGTTCGGGGGTCGGGCCGCGCATGGGTATCAGTAGCCGCGCGTCCGGTCGATCAAGCCGTTCATCCGCTCGCCGCTGCGATAGCGGCGCAGGTTTTCCAGTACCGCATCGACGGCCGATTCGGGCCGCGTCGCGCTCGCGATATGCGGCGTGATGCGCACGCGCGGTTGCGCCCACAGCGGATGGTCGGCGGGCAACGGCTCGGGGTCGATGACATCGAGCACCGCGCTGTGAATCTGCCCGCGTTGCAGCGCGTCGAGCAGATCGGCGCTGACGAGTTGCGGTCCGCGGCCGACGTGAACCAGCGACGCGCCTCGCGGCAGCATGTCGAATACCCGCCGGCAGAGCAGGCCGCGCGTCGCGTCCGTGAGCGGCAGCAAACAGATCAGGATGTCGGCACGGGCAAGCAACTCATCGAGCCCGGCCTCGCCCGCATAGCAGTCGATCCCTTCGAGCGCATGCTTCGAGCGGCTCCAGCCCGCGCAGGCGAAGCCGAACAGCCGCAAACGCTCCAGTACCGCACGGCCAAGCATGCCGAGGCCGAGCACGCCGATCCGACGGGACGCGGCGGCGCGCAACGGCATCGGCTGCCAGACGCGCGCCCGCTGCTGCAACCCGTAATCGAACAGATCGCGGTGAATCGCCAGCACCGCCTCGGTGACATATTCGACCATGCCTTCGACGATGCCCGGCTCGAGCATCCGCACCACCGGCAGATGCGCCGGAATCTGCGACAAATCCAGTTGATCGACTCCCGCGCCGACCGAAAACACCACTTCGAGATTCGGCAGCGTGAGCGCGAGGTCTCCCGGTTGCCACGCGACCAGATAGCGCACGGCCGTGGGATCGCCGATGTCCGGCCACACCCGGAACGGCACGTCGGGCGCCAGCTGCGCGAAGCGCTCGGCCCATAGCGCTCCACGCACCGGATCGGCTTTGTAGAGGACGGTCATTGGCGGTTACGCCATCGCCTGATTGATGATGCCGAACGCGCGCCAGCCCGGGTCCGGGGCCACCTCGCGCAAGTCGGCGGGCGCGTTGCGCACCATTTTTTCGACCGAGTCGACGCGCGGCATGCCGACATGGGTCAACCAGTCGTTGATGCCGGCGTCGTCCGGCACGTCGATCCGCACGAAGTCGCCGGCGTGCTGCGCGAGCCAGTACGAAATCAGTGCGCGGGCACGCAGATCGTCGGACCCATGCTGCGCGACCACCGGTCCAACCGAGTAGCCGCGTCCGAACGGACGGAACAGCGAGAAACCGACCACTTCGCCGTCACGTTCGAGAACCACGGCTTGCGCGAACCCGAGCAGCGCCGGTATCGTCGCGCTGCGGTCGAAGCCGCTCGCGCGCGACGCGAGTTCGATCAGCTTCGGCGTGTCGTCCGGCCTCGCGGCACGCAACTGTTCGCCGGGCGGCGGCGCGACAGCGGCCACGCTGCCGAGCGTGCCCTGATGCTGGGTGAGTCCGCCGCAGCTGACGAAGCCGAGCTTTTCGTAAAGCGGCTTGCCCGCGACCGTTGCGTGCAGGAAGGTCACGCGGTTGCCCAGTTCTTCGAGCACCAGTTCCATCAGCCTGCGGCCGATGCCCCGGCCCTGTTCGTCCGGCGAGACGATCACGAGGCCGAGCGTGCCGCGGTCCGCGCCGAATTTCCAGCAGAGCGCGGTGCCGATCACGGCGCCATTGTCTTCGGCGACGAAGCCGGTGCCGGCGTCGTACATGAAGCGCCAGTCATCGGCGCGGTGCGGCCAGCGCACCGCAACCGAGAGGCCGTGCGCGGCGGCGATGTCATCGGCAGTGAAGCGGCGATAGGTCAGTGATTTCTTCACGGTTGATTCGGACACTGCAAACTCCTGCTGGCGGCATGATCAGCCTAGACTGTGGCATTCCCGGTGCCTGCTTCATAGGACGATCTTTTTGTTATTCGGGCCGGTGCGTGGTCGGGTCTGCTTCACGGCGGCAGCGACGCGCAACGCAATTGCACAGGTATTTTTGGCGTTCACCGCGCGGGTGCTATATTCAATATAATGCTGAAAATTGAACGGGCGTTCATTGTAACGAAGCGGCTGGCGCCTCATGGGATGCGAGCGTGCGCGCCCAGCACAACAACCGCACCGGCGGCACATGGGCAGCCGGCCGCAGCGTCATCAACGGGAATCACATGCAGCGAACCGAGCTCAGCAAGAAGCGCACGGCCGACCCGGGTCACGGCGACGTCGGCGCTCGTCTGCGCGCGCTGCGCGTCGCGCAGGGTCTGTCGATCAACGAACTGGCGATGCGCGCGGGCGTGTCGGTCGGCACCGTCAGTCAGGTCGAGCGCAACAAGGCCAATCCGTCGGTGCGTATTCTCGAGCGCCTGCGCCTGGCGTTGGAGGTTCCGCTGACCGCGCTGCTCGAAGAAGACGACGCGGTCTCGGACCCGATCACCGGCGATTTCGTGCGCAAGGCGGCCGAGCGGCCGCTGTTCGAAGTCGGCAAGAACGGCATGCAGAAAGAATTGCTGTCGCCGCATGGCGATCACGATTTGCAGATGATGATCATCATGTTGCCGGCCGGCTCCGGTTCCGAAGAGGTGCTGGTGGGCATCGGCGAGAAGGCGGGCCTGGTGCTGGAAGGCACGGTCGTGCTGAATGTCGGCGACCGGCGCTCCGAACTGCGCGCGGGGGACAGCTTCCAGTTCAAGAGCACGGTGCCGCATAGCGTGCGTAACGAAAGCAGGAAGACTGCTCGTTTGCTGTGGATCATGAACACGCAGCCGCCCGTCATTCATCTTTGATCTGTTTGTTGTACCGGAGCCGCAAGCCGCATGTCGTGTGGCAAGCGGCACCGTCTTCCCTCTCTTTTCCTCGCTCGCTCTGACGCGTCGCGTCCGGTTCGCACGGACGGCGGCTGACGTCAACGCCTTTCTCTCATTCACATTTCGGTTTTGCGTTGCACGACGGAACGGGCGTGTCGCGTCGCCTCGCTCGTGCGCGCCCCAGCCGTGTGGGCTTGCGGCCCGTGCCCACCAGTGCGGCGGTGTGCTCTCCGAGGCAGGCAATGTATTGCAGCGCACAACGAACTTTTCACACAGTTTATTTTTGACCACTAGTATTTCATTTGGTGTTCATTAAAATGAACTTCATCCGATGTTCGTTCATTCGGCGGTCGCGATGGCGAACAGCAGTGCCGAGTGGTGCCAGCAGTCATCAGTGCGTGAGCGCACGCGGCACCACACACTTGAACCTACTGATCAGGCCGGACATGTCCACTCCGTCACTCGATTTCGATCCTTCAGCCGTGCCGTTGCCGCAGGGGCATTTCATTGGCGGTGCGTACTATTCGGCGGGCGAAGCGCAGATCGCCGTTCACCGGCCGTCGGACGGCGCGCTGCTTGGCCATGTGCCGGACGCGTCGGACGCCACCGTCGATCACGCAGTCAGCAATGCGCTAGCGGCATGGAAGACGAGCGGCTGGGGCACCCGCTCTCCGCGCGAGCGCGCGAAGGTGCTGAGCCGCTGGGCCGATCTGATCGATCGCGATGCGGTGAGCCTCGCCCAACTCGAAACGGTCAGCTCGACGCGTCCGGTGACGGAAAGCTATACATCAGATGTGCCGTTCACCGCGGAGGCGATCCGCTTCTTCGCGGAGCTGGCCGACAAGCTCGGTGGCGATATCGCGGCCACGCGCCGCGACAGTCTCGGTTTTGTTGCATCGGAGCCGTACGGTGTGATCGGTGCGATTACACCGTGGAATTTTCCGCTGTCGATGTGTTCATGGAAGTGCGGTCCCGCGCTCGCGGCGGGCAACGCGGTCGTGATGAAACCGTCGGAAATGACGCCGTTCTCGACGCTGCGTCTCGCGGAACTCGCCATCGAAGCCGGCATTCCTCCGGGCATCTTCAACGTGGTGAATGGCCGTGGAGCGACGGCGGGCGCCGCGCTGACGCGTCACCCAGGCATCTCGAAGATGAGCTTCACCGGTTCGACCCGCACGGGCGCCGCGATCATGAGCGACGCCGCGATGCACGGCACCAAGCCCGTCACGCTGGAACTCGGCGGCAAGAGCCCGCAACTGGTGTTCGAGCATGTGCGGGACCTCGAGCATGCGGCGCGCTGTGTCGCCCGCGGCTTTACGGCCAATGGCGGCCAGGCCTGCGTGGCCGGCACGCGGCTGATCGTGCACGAGCGCATTGCCGAGCCACTGATCGCCGCCATTCAACGGCAACTGCAGCCGATCGAGCCCGGCCCGCTGTGGGACAGCCGCACCGCTTATTCGCCGATCATCAATGCCGCCCAGGCGCGACGCATCGAAACGCTGATCGGGCAGAGCTGCGGGAGCGGCGCGGAAGTCATCTTCGGCGGCGGCTTTTTCGAAGGCACCGACGAAGGCTATTTCCACCGCCCGACGCTGCTCGCCAATGTGACTTCAGAGACGCCCGCCGTGCGCGAGGAACTATTCGGCCCGGTGCTGACGGTACAGACATTCGCCGACGAGGAAGAGGGCATCGTGCTCGCCGCGCATCCGATCTACGGTCTTGCGGCGGGGGTCCATAGCAGCGACATCGGTCAGGCGCTGCGGGCGATGCGCCGCATCGCCGCGGGCACCATCTGGATCAACCGTTACGGCCGCAGCGGCGACATGATCATTCCGACGGGCGGCTTCGGCCAGTCCGGTATCGGCAAGGATCTCGGCCGCGAAGCGATGGTGGCGAGCATGCGGCACAAGAGTGTGCTGATCGATTTCGAAACGCTGTGAAGCCCGGCTTTACACCTGATAGACGCAAGCATCAACCGCACCGATTCAACCCGAAACTGAACCCCGAGCCTGCAACCAGGTTCGCCACGACGACAGGATGTTGACCATGATCGATTTCGAGCCGAAGTACATCACTTTCGACTGCTATGGCACGCTGACCAACTTCCAGATGGGCCAGAGCGCGCGCGAGCTTTACGGCGACAAGCTGGACAAGGCGAAGATGGATGAGTTTGTCGAGTTCTTCCGTGGCTACCGCCTCGACGAAGTGCTGGGCGCATGGAAGCCCTATCGCGACGTGGTCGTGAACTCGGTGCGCCGCACCTGCGAACGCACCGGCGTGCCGTTCGACGAAGCGACCGCACTGAAGATCTACGAGGCCGTGCCGAGCTGGGGCCCGCACGCGGACGTGCCGGAAGGGCTGTCGCGGCTGGCCTCGAAGTACAAGCTCGTGATCCTGTCGAATGCATCGGACGACCAGATCCACAGCAACGTCGACAAGCTCGGCGCGCCGTTCCACAAGGTCTACACCGCCCAGCAGGCACAGGCGTACAAGCCGCTGCAGAAAGCCTTCGAGTACATGTTCTCGCAACTGGACTGCAATCCGGAAGACGTGCTGCATGTGTCGTCGAGCTTCCGCTATGACCTGATGACCGCGTATGACATGGGCATCAAACACAAGGCGTTCGTCAACCGCAGTCACGAGCCGCTGAACCCGTATTACGGCGTCAACGAAGTGTCGGGCATCCCGCAACTGGCATCGCTGCTCGGCCTCTGATTCGCACGTCCGGCCTTCTCACGACATCGCTTCCCGCGCGCCGCTGAAAGCGGCGCAACCAACCGACAGGAACGCATCACGATGAAGCTCGACTCCTACTGGCTCGACACTGCGCCACGCTTTACCAGCGGCGTCCAGGGTCCGCTACCGCCGCGGGTGGACGTTGCGGTGGTCGGCGGCGGCTTCACCGGGCTGTCGGCTGCGTTGGAGCTGGCCAAACGTGGCATGTCGGTGATCGTGTTCGAGGCGGGCCGACTCGCGGCGCAGGCATCGGGCCGTAACGGCGGCCATTGCAATACGGGCGTCGCGCAGGACTACGCCGCGTTGTCCGCGCGCATCGGCAGCGAACGCGCGTCCGAGTTCTACCGTGCGTATGCCGGCGCCGTCGAAACGGTGAAAACGATCATCGCAGAGGAGCAGATCGATTGCGATCTGCGCCACTCCGGGAAGATCAAACTCGCCGCGAAACCGCAGCATTTCGCGTCGCTCGCGAAGTCGTACGAGGTGTTGCGGCGCGAAGTCGATTCCGATGTCGAACTCGTGCCGCCCGAGCAGATTCGCAACGAGATCGGGTCGGACAGCTTTTTCGGCGGCCTCGTGCAACGCAACGGCATGCAGATGCACATGGGCAAATTCGGCGTGGGTCTCGGCACGGCAGCGGCACGGCGTGGGGCGCAGATCTACGAGAACACGCCGGTGACGAACCTCAAGCCGCTCGGCGGCAACGCGTTCGACGTGCAGTGTCCGCTCGGGACGGTACGCGCCGAGCGCGTGCTGATTGCCACCGGCGCGTCGCAGGTCGGTCCGCTGCAATGGTTCCGGCGCCGCATCGCGCCCGTCGGCAGCTTCATCGTCGCGACCGAGCCGTTGGGCAAGGCGCGCCTCGATGCGGTGTTGCCGACGCGCCGCTCGTATGTGACGACGCTGAACATCGGCAACTATTTTCGTGCGACGCCGGACGAGCGTCTGCTGTTCGGCGGCCGCGCGCGCTTCGCGATGTCGAATCCGCGTTCGGACGAGAAAAGCGGGCGGATTCTGCGTGATGGGCTCGCGCGCTATTTCCCGCAACTGGCCGACGTGCGCATCGATTATTGCTGGGGCGGCCTCGTCGACATGACGGCCGACCGGCTGCCGCGCGCAGGCCAGCACGAAGGACTGTTCTATTCAATGGGCTACAGCGGCCACGGTGTGCAGATGTCCGTGCACATGGGCCGTCTGATGGCCGACGTGATGTTCGGCGCCGCCTCGCGCAATCCGTGGCGAACGCTGGAATGGCCCGCGATTCCAGGACATTTTGGACGCGCGTGGTTTCTGCCGCTCGTCGGCGCGTATTACAGGTTGCAGGATGTACTGCATTGAATGGATCGACTGATCGCTACCGTTAGATGGTCGGGCAGCGCGTAGATTGAAAATCACTATTCCCAGAGGAAATCCCCATGTTGCGTTTCATGTTCCAGCCTGCAGCCGCCGTCCGCTTCAACTCTGTGCAGCGCTTTGCCGCCGGCGCGGGTCTCGCGATGACGATGATGTTCGGCGCCGCCCACGCTGCCGAAACGGCGACGCTCACCGCGGGCTCGCCGCCGTCGAGCGCGCCGACCACGTTCATGAACGTGAAGACGCAGCAGATCGAAGGCCTGATGCCGGATGTCGTCAAGGAGATCGGCAGGCGCGAAAACTTTAACGTGTCGTACGACGCGGTGCCGTTCTCGGCGCTGATCCAGTCGGTGGTAGCGGGCAAGATCGACATCATCGTTGCCGGCATGACGCCGACGCCGAAGCGCGCCGAAGTGGTCGATTTCTCGCAGCCGGTGACGGCGTTTGGCGAAGGCATCATCGTGAAGGACACGAACAAGGCGGTCTATCACTCGGTGCAGGACCTGAAGGGCATGACGGTCGGGGCGCCGACCGGTACCGACTACGGCGATCAGTTGAAGAAACTCGGCATCTTCACCGAAGTGAAGATGTACGACAGCCCCGCCGACATGACGCGCGATGTCGCGCTTGGCCGCATCGTCGCGGGCTTCAACGACTATCCGATCCTGAAGGCCCAGGAAGCAGCGGGCGCGATGGCGGGGACGCGGGTCGACGACGCGTATGTGCCGATGGAAAAGTTCGACATCGCGATCGCGGTGAAGAAGGGCAATAGCGCGCTGATGGCGAAGATCAACGACGCGCTGACGAAGATGAAGGCCGATGGCACGCTCGACGCGATCCTCAAAAAGTGGCACCTGGTGAGCTGATTGGCTTCGCGTGAAAAGAGCCGTGCCCGCGGCGACGCGGGACTCGTCCTGCCAGGTCCGTCGCGCAGCGGCGCGGCGGACTGAACGAATACGAAGAGCAATGGAAGGCACGACATGCACTGGCAAGATATAGCCGACTTTGTACCGATTTTGCTGGAAGGCGCGGTGATGAGCATCGTCATCACGCTGGGGTGTCTGGTGTTGAGCACCGTGCTCGGCCTGACCTGGGCATTGCTGAAGATGTCGCGCTATCCCCTCGTCGTACGCGGTGTGAGCACGATGATCAACGTCGTGCGCGGCCTGCCGATGATCGTGCTGCTGTTCTACATCTACTTCGTGCTGCCGGAAATCCACATCCAGGTGTCGGCACTGCAGGCCAGCATCATTGGGCTTGGTTTCGGTTACTCGACTTACGTCGCGGAAATTTTCCGGGCGGGTATCGAGGCAGTCGATCCGGGCCAGTACGAAGCCGCGCAGTCGATCGGCATGGGCCGCGTGAAGACGATGATACGGGTGATCCTGCCGCAGGCGATCAAGGTCGCGCTGCCGCCGTACAGCAACACGCTCGTGATGATGCTGAAGGATTCATCGCTTGCGTCGACCATCACGGTCGCCGAAATGACGCGCGAAGGCCAACTGATCGCGTCGTCGACGTTTCAGAATCTGACGGTATATACGCTCGTCGCGCTCGGCTATCTCGCGATGAGCTTGCCGCTGATGAGCATGACCCGCACGCTTGAACGACGTTTCGGTCGGCACAGGGCGAGATAAGTGCGAAGTGAGGATGCGATGATCGAAATCACGAATGTGCACAAGAGTTTTGGCACCGTACCCGTTCTCAAGGGCATTTCGCTCAACGTCCGCCAGGGCGAAGTGGTCTGCCTGATCGGTGCGTCGGGCTCGGGAAAGTCAACCCTGCTGCGCTGCATTAACGCGCTGGAGTCATACGACGAAGGCCAAATTCGTCTGCTCGGCGAGCGCGTCGAACAGCGCGCGCGTAACATCAACCAGTTGCGCACCCAGGTCGGCATGGTGTTTCAGCGCTTCAATCTGTTCCCGCACCGTACGGCGCTCGAGAACGTGATGGAAGGGCCGGTGCATGTCAAGCGCCTCGCGCGCGCGGACGCGCGACGCGAAGCGTCTGAACTGCTCGACAAGGTGGGGCTCGGCCACAAGCTGCACGCCTATCCTCATCAGCTGTCGGGCGGGCAGCAGCAACGGGTGGCGATCGCGCGCTCGCTCGCGATGAAGCCGAAGGCGATCCTGTTCGACGAGCCGACCTCGGCGCTCGATCCAGAACTGGTCGGCGAAGTGCTCGGCGTGATGCGCACCCTTGCACGGGAAGGCATGACGATGCTGGTGGTCACCCACGAAATGGGCTTTGCGCGTGAGGTGGCAGACCGGGTGTGTTTTCTGCACGCGGGGCTCATCATCGAGGAGGGCACGGCGCAGCAGGTGCTGGGCTCGCCGCGCGAGGCGCGCACCCGCGAGTTCCTGCGCCACGTGCTGACCAATCGCAGCGACGCTCACGTCGCGCCCGACGGTATGGCAGGAGCCGCGGCATGAACGGCAGATTCGTACGCGTAGGCGAGACGGTTCGCGCCAAAGTCGAACTGACGATCAACGGCGCGCCGGTCGAAGCGCTGGCCGGCGACACGCTGCTCACTGCGATGCTGTGCTCGGTGCGGCATGTGCGGCAGTCCGAGTTCGGCGCGGAACGACGCGCGGGCTTTTGCCTGATGGGCGCGTGTCAGGACTGCTGGGTATGGACCGCGGACGGCGAGCGGCTGCGCGCCTGCACCACGGTGGTCGAAGCAGGCATGCGCGTCGTCACGACGCAACCGGAGGCGCAATGGCCGAACCTCGCATCGTAATCGTCGGCGCCGGGCCTGCAGGGGTGCGCTGCGCGCAAACGCTGCTGGCGGCCGGCATCCGCCCGATCGTCGTCGACGAAGGCAGGCGCGATGGCGGCCAGATCTACCGGCGTCAGCCCGATGGCTTCACGCGGCCGTATTCGAAGCTGTACGGCACGGAAGCCGCGCGCGCGGAGAACCTCCATCGAACTTTCGAGCGACTGCGCCCGCAGATCGATTACCGTCCGCAGACGCTGGCGTGGAACGTCGCGCAAGGCAAGCTGCATATCGTGCATGAAGGACACGCGAGCGTGTTGCGCTACGACGCGCTGATCCTGTGCCCCGGCGCGACCGACCGGTTGATGCCGGTCAAAGGCTGGCAGTTCGCCGGTACCTACAGCCTCGGTGCCGCGCAGATCGCGCTGAAGTCGCAGGCCTGCGCGATTGGCCGTCAGGTCGTTTTCATGGGTACCGGCCCATTGCTGTATCTGGTCGCGAACCAGTATGTGCAGGCGGGCGCCAGGGTAGCGGCGGTACTCGACACGTCGAAGACCGGTGCGCGCTTGCGCGCGCTGCCCAAATTGCTGGCGCGCGTCGACGTATTGCGCAAGGGCCGCGCGCTCGTGACCGCATTGAAGCGCTCAGGCGTGCGGGTGGAAAACGGCATCGAGCCGCTCGAAATTCTCGGCACTCCGGACGACGGCGTGCTTGGCGTACGCTTTCGCGATGCGCGCGGCAACGTCGCGCAGGTCGATTGCGACGCGGTCGGTCTCGGCTATCACCTGCGGCCGGAAACCCAGCTTGCCGATCTCGCGCGCTGTGCGTTCCGTTTCGACGCGATCACGCGGCAATGGGTGCCGCAAATCGACGAACTCGGTCGCAGTAGCGAAAAGGGCGTCTATATCGCGGGCGATGGCGCGCGCGTGCTCGGCGCGGACGGCGCCGAGGTCGCCGGACGGCTCGCGGCCCACGCTGCGCTGAGCGATCTCGGGCGGCCCGTTGCGGCGACCACGCTCGACGCGTTGACGCGCGAACAGCGCAAAATGGATCGCTTCCGGCTGGGTCTGGCGGAGGCGTTTGCGTGGCCTGCCGCGCAGGCGGCGCGTCTGTCCGACGATACGATCGTTTGCCGGTGCGAAGGCATCACCGCGGGCGAACTGCGCCGCGTGGTGCGCGATGAAGGCGCGCAGGAAGCGAACCGTGCCAAGGCTTTTAGCCGTGTCGGTATGGGGCGCTGTCAGGGACGTTACTGCGGCCATGCGGGTGCGGAGGTGATCGCGGCGGCGGCGAACGTGCCGCTCGAGCAGGTTGGCAGACTTCGTGGACAGGCGCCGGTCAAGCCGCTGGCCATTGCAACCGTGGAGGATACCGAGTGAACCGTGCACAAGCCGATGTTCTGATCGTGGGCGGCGGGTTCATGGGTGCGTCCGCCGCATTTTTTCTGAGGCAGCGGGGCCGCTCGGTGATCCTGCTCGAGCGCCAGCTCGTCGGGCAGCAGGCGAGCGGCACCAACTTCGGTAACGTGCGCCGTCAAGGGCGCTTTCTGCCGCAGTTGCCGCTGGCGAACCGTTCGCGCGAAATCTGGGGGCGTCTGCCGGAATTGATCCAGCACGACGCCGAGTTTCTGATGTCGGGCCATGTCCGCGTCTGTTATCGCGAAGAGCAGGCCGACCAGTTCGAAACCTATGCGAAGGAGGCCGCGCACTACGGTCTCAAGCTCGACCTGTTGCGCGGCGACGCGCTGCGCGCGCGGTTTCCGTTTCTCGGTGCGGAGGTGCTGGCGGGCTCCTATTCGCAGATGGACGGGCACGCGAATCCGCGCCTCGCGGCGCCCGCGTTCGCCCGCGCCGCGGCTCGGCTCGGTGCGCGGATCGTCGAAAACTGCGATGTCGTGACGGTGGAAAAAGAGGGCGCCGAGTTTCGCGCCACGAGCGCCGACGGCCGCACGTTTCATGCGCCCGTGCTGCTGATCACGGCGGGTGCGTGGGGCAACCTGCTGTCGGAGCAGTTCGGCGAAGCGGTGCCGATCGCCGTCAACGGTCCACAGATGGCCGTTACCGAACCCGTGCCGTATGCGATCCAGCCCGTGGTCGGCGTGTCGTCGCCGCAGATCGAAGAGGTGGTGTATTTCCGCCAGGTCGCGCGCGGCAATATCGTGATCGGCGGCTGCGCGCGTGCGCCTGCGTATCTCGACGAGCGTCGCGCGAAGGTTCTCCCGTCAAGCACGTTGCTGCAGTTCAGACAGCTGCAGCGGGTCGCGCCGATGCTGCGCAAGCTGAACATCATCCGGGTGTGGAGCGGCGTGGAGGGCTATATGCCCGATGACAAACCGATCATGGGTGCAAGCGGGACGACCAGCGGCCTGTTCTATGCGTTCGGTTTTTGCGGCCACGGTTTTCAGCTTGGTCCGGGCGTAGGCGACACGATGGCCGAACTGATCGACACCGGCGCCACCAGCACGCCGCTCGAGCCGTTCGACATCCGCCGCTTCGCGACCGGTCGGGAGACGGCACCGACAGTGCCGCCCACGTCGCGCGTTGCGTGAGCGGAGCGTCGATGCTGAGCCTGAGCCCAACCTCATCATCATCCGCGCCTGAGCTTGCGGGCGCGAGCCGTCATCCGACGCGCGCGCCGAATCGCGTGAGCCGCGCCGTGCAGCGTGCGCTCGACTTCATCGATGCCTGTTTCGCCGAGCCAATCAGCCTGTCCGAACTGGCTGCCGTCGCGCAGTTGAGTATTTCGAGGTTTGCGGTGCGCTTCAGCGCGGAGATTGGCGTGTCGCCGCAGCAATATGTGCGGCTGGTGCGCGTCCGGCAGGCGCAGTGCCTGTTGCGACGAGGCTTGCCGCCGTCGATCGTCGCGACCGAGGTGGGCTTCTTCGATCAAAGCCATCTATGCCGGCACTTCAAACGTGTGCTTGGCAGAACGCCGGGGGAATGGCTGAGCGCGAATGGTTGACTGCAAGTCGACAGGCCACCGGCGTCGCGCCGGTGGCCTCGAACGCATTCGACCCGATCGGGCCGGCACGCGCAGCCGAAACCGTCACCGCTTCATTGATGCTGCTGCGAGAAGAGCGTTTCCAGCGGGTATTCGGATTTCACGAATGGCGTCTTGATGATGACGTAGCTGAAATACTTCTCGATGCCGATGTCGCGCTCCAGCAGCCCTTCGATCACGCTCTGATAATGATTGACGCTGCGCGTGACGAACTTCAGCAGGTAATCGTAGCCGCCGCTCGCCAGATGGCATTCAATGATCTCGTCCACAGGACGGATCGCCGCCTCGAACTTGGCGAAGTCTTCGCGACGATGGTCGGCGAGCGTGACCTCGGTGAACACGATCTGCACGTCACCGAGTTTCTGCAGTTGGATATGTGCGCCGTAGCCGACGATATAGCCGGCTTTTTCAAGCCTTTTCACGCGAATCAGACAGGGGCTCGGCGAGAGCCCCACGGCGTCCGCAAGCTCGACGTTCGTGATACGGCCTTTCTTCTGGAGTTGCGAAAGAATACGCAGGTCGATCCGGTCCAGCTTCGTGTCGCCGCTTGTCGTCATGTATCGGTCTGCCCGTCGAAGGTTCTGCTTTTCGCTTCGTTGCGCTTCGCTTTGGTCAAGCAACGCGCAGGCCGATGTTATCACGCGCTCAGGCGGCCGCGCGGCTCGCGCCGCGCAATGCGGCACGCACCTCCGCCTGCTCGAGCACGTCGTCGAGCGTGCGCCGCAGACGGCCGAACAGTTGTTCGAACTCGGCCTCGCCGAAGCACAGCGCGGGCGCGAAACCGAGAATGCTGTCGCCGAATGCGCGGAACACCAGGCGGTTGCGGTAGGCTGCGGCCGTGATCCGGTCCGGCAGCTTCAGCGACGGATCGAAGCGTGCCCGCGAGTTCTTGTCCGCGACCAGTTCCAGCGCGCCGAGCAGCCCGCGATGACGCGAGTCGCCCACCAGCGGATGAGCGAGCAGCGCGTCGAGCCCGGCGGCAAAGCGCGGTGCCTGCGCGATGCCGTTCGCGAGCAGACCGCCCTCCTGATAGAGACGCAGTACTTCGAGCCCGATGGCGGCGCTTACCGGATGCGCGGAGTAGGTCTGACCATGACCGACGACCGCGGTATCGCGCGCATCGCCTGCAATACCCTGGTAGATTTCGTCGGACATCAGCACCGCGCCCATCGGCGCATAACCGGAGGTCAGCCCCTTCGCCACCGTCATCAGATCCGGCTCGACCTGTTCGGCCTCGCACGCGAAGAGCGGGCCGGTACGACCGAAGCCCGTGATGACCTCGTCGGCGACGAACAGGATGTCGAGGCGGCGGCACGCGTCGCGCATCGCCTTTAACCAGCCGACCGGCGGCACGATCACGCCGCCCGAACCCTGGATCGGCTCGCAGAAGAACGCGGCGACGTTCTCCGCCCCGAGTGACGCGACTTTCGCTTCGAGCGCGGCGACGGATGCGGCGATCAGCGCTTGCGCGTCACTGCCTTGCGGCTGACGGTACGCATACGGCGACGGCAGATGGTGCTGGTGCGGCAGCGGCAGGTCGAAGTTGCGGTGGAACGCGGGCAGCGCAGTGAGCCCCGCGCCGACCGACGACGATCCGTGATAGCCGCGTTCGAGCGCGATCATCTGCTTTTTCGCCGGGCGCCCCGTTGCATTGAAGTAATGCGTGATGAAGCGTATCGCGGAGTCGATCGCATCGGAGCCGCCGAGCGTGAAATAGACGTGCTGCAGCGAAGCGGGCGCAAGCGACACCAGTTTTTCGGCCAGTTCGATCGCGGGTTCCGACGAGAAGTGGAAGTAGGTGGTCGCGTAGGGCAGCTTCGTCATCTGGCGCGTCGCCGCTTCGACGATGCTCTGCTGGCCGTAACCCACGTTCACGCACCACAGGCCCGCAAATGCGTCGAGCAGCTCGTTGCCGTCGATATCGCGCAGATACGCGCCCTGGCCGGATTCGAGTACGGTGGTGCCGCGCGCTTCGTGCGCGCGATAGTTGATGACCGGGTGAATCAGGTGCTTGCGGTCGGCGTCGATCAGCGATGAGTTTGACATGATGGTGGTTCCCCGCACGTGGCGATCAGGTAAGAGTCACCCCTCGATAGTAGCGACAGCCGTATGCGTGCCGTTCAGCCAAAAAAAAGCCTAAAGAGCGTCGACGCAGCGTTTTTCACCCCGCAGACAGCATTTTCTGCTGGGCATGCTTAATAGCAGGGCGAACCCCAACGCTGCCGTGCATGAGCGGCCGTGTTTGCGTGTGGAAGAGAGATGCGCCGCGATGCAGCGGGTTCAGGTTCAGCGTGGCTTCACCTGGCTCAGGTGAGCGACTGCGCGATCACCGCATACTGATGCAGCCCCGGGTCGGCGCGGCTCGACTCGCCATCGGCTGGCGCGGATGCAAGCCGGCGCATCTTCACGACCGTCTCCGAGCGTGCGAGACCGAGGCCGGTTAGCCACTCGCGCAGGCCGTGTCCGTGCGGCACGTCGATGCGCACCAGCGCGCCTTCGTTCAGCGCGAGCCAATGGCTGATCAGCGCCTTGGCCCGCACGGCGTCGGGAAACGCGCTGGCGACGACGGGGCCGATCACGAAGCCGCGTCCGAAGCGGCGGAACAGCGAGAAGCCGAGTAGTTCGCCGTCGCGATCGAGCGCGATACCGTCGGCCAGATCGAGCAGCGGCGGCAGTACGTGGCTGCGATCGAGGCCGCTAGCGCGTGATTCGAGCGCGACGAGTTGCTGCGCGTCGCTCGCCCCGAGCGGGCGCAGCCGCTCGTTGGCGGGCAGCGCAACGAGCGGCGGCCGGAACGCCGCACCCTGCATCTGGTCGAGGGCGCCGCAGCGCTCGAAGCCGAGCGCGTCGCACAACGGCTGGCCAGCCTCGGTCGCATAGAGCGTGATGTCACGCTTGCCAAGCTCGTCGAGCGCGTGCGCGAGCAACGTGCGGCCGATACCCACGCCGCGATGCTCCGGCGCGACGATCAGCATGCCCAGCGTCGCCTGATCCGCGCCGAACTTCCAGCAGACCACGGTGCCGACCAGCGCGCCCGCCGTCTCGGCGACGAAGCCGATCCCGGTGCGCGCCGAGAACCGCCAGTCTTCACGGCGATGCGGCCAGCCGATCGCGGCGGACAGGCGTTGAGCGGCAGGGATGTCGTCGGCTGTCAGGCGTCTGTAGGTGAAACGTGCGTGAGGCGTTGGATCGGACACGGGGCGCTCCGTGAATAGTCGGCCGTGCCGCGACTGTTGCACGTTGCCCGCTGATTGACTAGTACGAACTTCTCATCGTGGGGGGCGTCCTGTCCAGAACATCAGGGTCAACGCCAGGAGCGGCAAATCATGCTGTTTTGACCACTCAAAACCATGTTTTCGAATGGTCGAATCCACCGATACGCGATCAACGCCATTTTTTGCAGTGCTTAAATCGATTCATGCAATGCCACCGCGCCGCGACCAGCACGCGGAGCGCCGTCGAACACCAATGCTGGATACCCCGCGTTCAATCCCGAGTGAGGAGCAGTTGCATGTACGACGACCCAATCAAAACGGGCGGCTTCAGCCGCCGTGACATGATGCGTTTGCTGGCCGCCGGCGGCATCCTTGCCACCGGCGCGGGAGGTCTGCTGGCGGGGGCTCGCCCGGCATTCGCGGCACCCACGCCGAAGAAAGGCGGCAAGATCCGGGTGGCCTACGACGCATCCTCGACCGCGGATACGCTCGACCCGGCCAAGGGTTCGGCAGGCTCCGATTACATCCGCTTCTTCATGTTCTATAGCAGCCTGACGCAGCTCGATTCGTCGCTGACGCCGAGGATGAATCTCGCCGAATCGATCGACACCAGCGACGCGAAAGTGTGGGTGATCAAACTGCGCAAAGGCGTCACGTTCCACGACGGCAAGCCACTCGCGCCCGCCGATGTCGTCTACTCGCTGATGCGTCACAAGAATCCGGCAATGGCGTCGAAGGTGAAGACGCTGGCCGATCAGTTCGTGGAGGCGAAGCAGACCGGTCCCAACGAAGTCACGCTGACGCTCGCGTCCGCCAACGCGGACCTGCCCGTGATTCTTGCCACGCCGCAATTCGTGATCATCAAGGACGGTACGACGGACTTCACGACGGCCGTCGGCACCGGCCCGTACAAGCTGAAGACGTTCAAGCCCGGCGTTTCGACCGTCGGCATCCGTAACGACAGTTTCTGGAAGACCGGCGGCGGCCCTTACCTCGACCAGATCGAGCTGATCGGTATCGGCGATAACGCGGCACGGGTGAATGCGCTGCTGTCCGGCGATGTTCACCTGATCAATTCCGTCGATCCGCGCGCGACGCAGCGCATTGCCGCGACGCCGGGCTATGAGGTGCGCGAGACCAAGTCGGGTCTCTATACCGATCTGATCATGCGCCGCGACAACCCGCTGACGGGCAACCCCGATTTCGTGCAGGGCATGAAGTATCTGTTCGACCGTGAGCAGATCCGCTCGGCGGTATTTCGCGGTTATGCGGTGATCGGCAACGATCAGCCGATTCCGCCCGGACACCGCTACTTCAATGCGTCGCTGCCGCAGCGTCCCCACGACCCGGACAAGGCGAAGTTCCACTTCCAGAAAGCCGGAGCAATCGGTACGACGCTGCCGCCGATCTATGCGACCACCGATGCGAACGGCTCGATCGAGATGGGTGTGCTGCTGCAGCAGTCCGCCGCGAAGATCGGCGTGAACCTGGACATCAACCGCGTGCCGGCGGATGGTTACTGGTCGACGCACTGGATGAAGCATCCGCTCGGGTTCGGCAACGTCAATCCGCGCTCGAGCGCCGATGTGCTGTTCACGCAGTTCTTCAAGTCGGACGCCCCGTGGAACGAGTCGGGCTGGAACAACCCGAAGTTCGACCAGTTGCTGGCCGCGGCCCGCTCGGAAACCGACGATGCGAAACGCAAGCAGATGTACGGCGACATGCAGGTGCTGGTATCGGAGCAGGGCGGCATTGGCATCCCGACCTTCCTGAGCCTGCTCGATGCGAACGACAAGCACTTGCAAGGGCTCCAACCCGTGCCTACCGGCGCGATGATGGGCTTCAACTTCGCCGAGTACGTGTGGTGGAACGCGTGACCCGCTGAAGCGCCCGGACGCGGCGGGTGGCCCCCGCCGCGCCGCTCGCGGCAGGCAGCCGCAGCGCACCCGAGCGGCACGGCTCATGTGTGACTCGCCGTGTCGCGCAGCCTAACCGAGGAGCTCATGCCCATGAACGGGAATATCGCCCAGTTGATCGGCCGGCGCGTCGCCGTCACTGCGCTGACGCTGCTGATTGTCTCGATCATCATCTTCGTGATCACCAACCTGTTGCCGGGCGATGCCGCGCAGGCCGCACTCGGCCAGTCGGCGACGGCGGATACGGTCGCGGCGCTGCGGCTGCAGTTCGGCCTCGACCAGCCGGCATACCTGCGGTACTTCCATTGGCTCGTCGGTCTGCTGCACGCGAACTTTGGCGTGTCGCTGTCGAGCAATCTGCCGGTGTCCGAGATGATCGAAGGGCGCCTGCCGAAGTCGCTGACCCTCGCGGCGATCACCACCGGGGTGTCGGTGCCGATCGCGGTGTCGGCGGGCATTCTTGCGGCAGTCAAGCGCGACTCGCTGATCGATCGGATCGTGAGCCTCGGTACGCTGTCGCTGGTCGCCACGCCCGAGTTCCTGATCGCGACGCTGGCGGTGCTGGTGCTGGCCGTCAAGCTGCACTGGCTGTCAGCGCTGTCGTACAGCGGTGAGATCGAGAGCCTGCACGACTTTCTGCGCGCGTATGCGATGCCGGTCGTCACGCTGTGCGCGGTCGTGATCGCGCAGATGGCCCGCATGACACGCGCCGCGGTGATCGAGCAACTCAGTTCTTCGTATGTGGAAATGGCGATGCTCAAGGGCGCGAGCCCCGCCCGCGTGGTACTGCGCCACGCACTGCCGAATGCGATCGGCCCGATCGCCAATGCAATCGCGCTGAGCCTGTCTTATCTGCTTGGCGGCGTGATCGTCGTCGAGACCATCTTCAACTACCCGGGCCTCGCCAGCCTGATGGTCGACGCGGTGAGCAACCGCGACTTCCCGCTCGTACAGGCCTGCACGCTGCTGTTCTGCCTCGGCTATCTGCTGCTCGTGCTGCTAGCCGACCTGTGCGCCATCATCTCGAACCCGAGGCTGCGGACATGACGATTCTTCGACCTTCTTCCGATGCGCCTCACCGGCTCGGTGCGCTCGAACCGGTGCAACGCAGCAGCATGATGCCGGAGGGCGCCGATCCCGCGCGGTCCTGGGGCGGCGGCGGAGGCCCGGCGCCTCGGCCGGTGCGCCGTCGCAGCCTCGCGCAACGCATGAACCTGTCGACCGGCGGCTGGATCGGCCTCGCGATGGTCAGTTGCGCGTTGTTCGTCGCGGCGTTCGCACCGTGGCTCGCGCCGCATTCGATCGGCGCGATCCTCACGCCTGACGTATTCGCGGGCTTCAGCGCGAAGCTGCCGTTCGGCTCCGACTACCTGGGTCGCGACATGTTGACCCGCATCATCTACGGGATGCGCCTGACGGTCGTGCTCGCGCTGGCGGCGGCGCTGCTCGCGGCGCTCACGGGGACCATGCTGGGACTGCTGGCGGCCGTGGCCGGCCGCCGGATCGACGAAACCATGAGCCGGCTGCTCGATGCGGTGACGTCGATTCCGTCGAAGATGTTCGCGCTGATGATCGTCGCCGCGTTCGGCTCGTCACTGCCGTTGCTGATCGTGACCGCGGCGATCAGCTACATGCCGGGCTCGTACCGGATCGCCCGCTCGCTGGCGGTCAATATCGGCACGCTCGAATACGTGCAGGTCGCGCGGGCGCGCGGCGAAAGCGCGCTCTACATCGCGTGCTTCGAGATGCTGCCGAACATGATTCATCCGATACTCGCAGACACCGGACTGCGCTTCACTTTCGTCGTGCTGCTATTGAGCAGCCTGAGCTTTCTCGGTCTCGGCGTGCAGCCGCCGTATGCCGATCTCGGTTCGCTGGTACGCGAGAACATCGCCGGCCTCGGTGAAGGCGTGCCGGTCGTGATCCTGCCCGCGATCGCAATCGCGATGCTCACGGTCGGCGTGAACCTGCTGATCGACGGACTGCCGCATCATGGCCGCCGCAAGGGCATGCCTGATGCCGATGGAGGCCACTGATGAAGGCACCCTTTTTCAGACGTGCTCACGCGGCCTTTGAGGCCATCTCGAGGACCGCGCCGCTACCGCCGTCGAATCTGGTCGAGGTACGGGGCCTGCGCGTGGTGGGAAGCCGGCCCGGCGAGCCGGATACGACGATCGTGCATGACATCGACTTCGAGATTGCGCGCGGCGAGGTGCTCGCATTGATCGGCGAGTCGGGCTCGGGCAAGACCACGATCGCACTGTCGCTGATGGGCCATGCACGCAGCGGCTGCCGCATCGCGGGCGGCGCGATCCGGGTGGGCGACACCGACGTGCTCGGGCTCTCGCCGAAAGCGCTCGCGGGATTGCGTGGCCGCAAGGTTGCCTACATCGCGCAAAGCGCGGCCGCTGCGTTCAACCCGGCGCGCCCGATCATGGACCAGGTGATCGAAAGCGCGCTGATTCACGGCACGCTCAGCAAGCGCGCCGCGCGGGCCAAAGCGGTCGAACTGTTCCGCGCGCTCGCGCTGCCGGAGCCGGAGACGATCGGCCGGCGCTACCCGCACCAGGTGTCGGGCGGCCAGTTGCAGCGGCTGATGGCGGCGATGGCGCTGATCACCGACCCCGAACTCGTGATCCTCGATGAACCGACCACGGCGCTCGACGTCACCACGCAGATCGACGTGCTGCAAGCGTTTCGCAGCGTGATCCGCCAATGCGGAATGACGGCTGTCTACGTATCGCATGATCTGGCGGTGGTCGCGCAGATGGCGGATCGCATCGTCGTGCTAAGCAACGGTGAAATCCGCGAAACAGGCCGCACCGAACAGATTCTGCATGCGCCGGCGCACCCGTACACGCAAAGCCTGATTGCTGCCGTGACGCCCGTCGCCCCGGCTGCCTGCGCCTCGGCGGCTCCCGACGCAGCCCAGCCGAACACGCCGCTGCTCGAACTGCGCGGTCTGACGGCCGGCTACGGCCGCACCGACGCGAAGGGCTGGCCGCACAAGGTCATTCTGCGCGACGTGGACCTCGTGATCGATCGTGGTCAGACGGTAGGCGTGATCGGCGAATCCGGTTCGGGCAAGACGACGCTCGCGAAGGTGATCGCCGGGCTCGTGCCGATGGCGCGCGGCAATCTGCTGCTCGACGGTGAGCCGCTCGCCGCCAACCTCAGCCGCCGCAGCCGCGAACAGTTTCGCTGTATCCAGATCGTGTTCCAGAACGCCGACACCGCGCTTAATCCGACGCACACCGTCGAGCGCACGCTGGCGCGTCCGCTGAAGTTCTATCACGGCATGAAGGGCGAGGCCGCGCGGCGCCGCGTCGCCGAACTGCTGGGCCTGGTGCGCCTGCCTGCCGAGCTGGCGCAGCGGCGCACCGGAGAGCTGTCGGGCGGGCAGAAACAGCGCGTGAATCTCGCGCGGGCGCTGGCCGCCGAACCCAAGTTGATCCTGTGCGACGAAGTCACGTCCGCGCTCGATACGGTGGTCGGCGCTGCGATTCTCGAGCTGCTGCGCGATCTGCAAAAGAAGCTCGGCGTGTCATATCTGTTCATCACGCACGACATCGCCAAGGTGCGTGCGATCAGCGACGACATCGTCGTGCTGTACGCGGGGCACCGCGTCGAGACGGGCAACCGCGACGCGTTGTCGGCGCCGCCGTATCACCCGTATTCACATCTGCTCGTGTCGTCGGCGCCGGAGCTTCGCGCCGGCTGGCTCGAAGAAGCGGGCGAGCGTTGTCATCAGACGTTGCCGCCGATCGGTGAGTCGACCCGTGAGCCGGAGCTTTGCACATTTCTCGCGCGATGCCCGATGCGCATCGACGGTGTCTGCAATCGCACGTCGCCGAGCGTGCGCACGCTCGCGAGCGGCGCGCAGGTGCTGTGCCATCGCAGCGAAGCGGAACTGGAGCGATACCAGAGCGGGCCGCCCGACGGTGCTGCTGCGGCGAGCGTGCTCGCGCAGTCCGGCACGGTGCGGGTCTGATGCCGCTACGAAAACGTAGCGCGAGGGGATAGAACATGACCGGAGTCTTCTACGACTGCGCAGGCGATAGGACCGTGGCGATGTCGCGCGCGATCAGGCGGGCCGTGGCTTTTATCGAGAGTTCGTTCGCGCAGCCCGTCAGCCTCGCGACGCTTGCCGCCACCGCCGGGTTGAGTGTTTCGCGCTTCGCCACCCTGTTTCGCAAAGAGGTGGGTATTTCGCCTCATCGCTATGTGTGTCTGGTGCGAATTCAGCACGCTAAACGGCTATTGCGTGACGGCGTCCCGCCCTGTGAGGTCGCTGCCGAAGTCGGATTTTTCGATCAAAGTCATCTTGGCCGACACTTTCGGCGCGCGGTCGGCGTGACGCCGGGACATTTCGTTGCTTCGCCAGAATCGGGCAGCGCATTCAGATGAAGCGAGGGGCCGATGGAGATGAGCTGGACGCGTTGCAGTGGGGTAGGCGAAAGAGCTGCCTGGTTCAGAGATAGCGTGGGCAACCTGCTCGGCATCGGGCAACCGCCTAAGTAAGCAGGCCGACGCCATGCCTCGAAGAGCCGCAGGCTATCAGAGCAAAGGGACGCGACTATTGTCGATTTTTTGACTCCCCGCTCGTCGTGCGTGTGGGCGGCCGTGTTGCGATGCGCTGCCTACCGGCACCTACTGTGCGTGTGTAAACAAGGAGATTGCAAATGAATTACATCGATGGATTTGTTGTCCCCGTACCTACGGCCAACCGCGAAATTTACAGGCAGTTCGCCGAAAGAGCGGCGGCCGTCTTCAAGGAGTACGGCGCGTTGAAGGTGGTCGAGTGCTGGGGAGATGACGTGCCAGAGGGCAAGGTGACGTCGTTCCCAATGGCGATCAAGCGCAAGGATGATGAGACGGTGGTGTTCTCCTGGGTTGTCTGGCCGTCGCGGCAGTCGCGAGACGAAGGGATGAAAGCGGTGATGGCCGACCAACGGCTGCAACCGGAAAAAGATCCGATGCCTTTTGACGGTCAGCGGCTAATCTATGGCGGTTTCGAAGTGATCGTCGACGCGTGATGGCGTAAAAATATGGCGCCGGTTCGAGTGAGACGCGAGCCGACGCCGCTGTCCGGCATTGAACATCCGCAGTCCTTGAAGCGTTACGCTTCCCCGAAACCCCCGCCACCCGGCGTTTCCACCACGAACACGTCGCCCGCGGCCATCTCGACGCTCGCGATATGGCCCAATGCGACGATCTCGCCGTCCGCGCGCTCGACGCGATTGCTGCCCCGCCTTCCCGCGCGTCCACCTGCTGCGCCGAAAGGCGCGTGAATGCGGTTGTTCGAGAGAATCGACGCGGTCATCGGCGCGAGAAAGCGGATGCGCCGGATCGCGCCGTTACCGCCGCGCCAGCGTCCCGCGCCGCCCGACTCCGCGCGGATCAGGTGCGACTCGAGCCGCACGGGATAGCGCCATTCGAGCACTTCGGGATCGGTCAGGCGCGAGTTGGTCATGTGCGTCTGTACCGCGTCGACGCCGCAGAAGCCATCGCCCGCGCCGCTGCCGCCTGCGATCGTCTCGTAGTACTGGTAGCGCGCGTCGCCGAACGTGAAGTTGTTCATCGTGCCCTGACTGGACGCGACGATGCCCAGCGCACCATAGAGCGCATTCGTAATCGCGGACGATGTCTCCACGTTGCCCGAGACCACCGCTGCCGGATAAACCGGATTGAGCATCGAGCGGTCCGGGACGATCACCGAGAGGGGCTTCAGGCAACCCGCGTTGAGCGGGATGTCGTCGCCGACGAGCGTGCGGAACACGTACAGCACGGCTGCCATGCAGACCGCCTTCGGCGCGTTGAAGTTGTTCGGCAGTTGCACGGACGTTCCGCTGAAGTCCACGGTCGCGCTGCGCGTCGCAGCATCGACGCGAATCGCGACGTCGATCACCGCGCCGTTATCGAGTTCGTAACGGTACGCGCCGTCCTTGAGGGCGCCGATCACGCGGCGCACCGCTTCTTCGGCATTGTCCTGCACGTGCTGCATGAAGGCGAGCACCACGTCGCGGCCGAATTGCGCGACCATGCGGCGCAGCTCGTCCACGCCCTTCTGGTTCGCTGCGATCTGCGCGCGCAGATCGGCCATGTTCTGTGCGACGTTGCGTGCCGGATAGCGGCCCGATGCGAGCAGCGCGCGTGTTTCGGCGTCGCGCAGCACGCCCGCTGAAACAAGCTGCCAGTTATCGACCAATACGCCTTCTTCTTCGATATGCGACGAAGCGGCTGGCATCGAACCGGGTGTGATTCCGCCGATATCCGCATGGTGGCCGCGCGAGCCGACGTAGAAGAGCGGCTCGGCCGAACCGTCTGCGAACACGGGCGTGATGACGGTCACGTCGGGCAAATGTGTGCCGCCGTGATACGGGTCGTTGAGCATGAACACATCGCCGTCGCGCATCGCGCCGCGATTTCGCTCGATGACGGTCTTGATGCTCTCGCCCATCGATCCCAGATGCACGGGCATGTGCGGCGCGTTCGCAATCAGATTGCCCGCAGCATCGAAGATCGCGCACGAGAAGTCGAGGCGCTCCTTGATGTTCACCGAATACGCCGTGTTTTGCAGACGCAATCCCATCTGCTCGGCAATCGACATGAACAGATTGTTGAATATTTCGAGGCGCACGGGGTCGGCCTCGGTGCCGATCGAGCGGCGCGTGGGCAGCGGTTGCACGCGGGTCATCACCACGTTGCCTTGAACGGTCAGCGCCGCCTGCCATCCCGGCTCGACCACGGTCGTGCCGTTCTTTTCGGCGATGATCGCCGGGCCGTCGAGCGTGTCGCCTGCGCACAGCGTTTCGCGCTGGTAGAGCGATGCGTCGTGCCAGCTACCGCTCGAATACATGCGCACAACCGACTGCGCATGGGGCGCCTCGCCTGCCGCGCGCTGCGGCAGGCTGCCGGCATCGACTGGCGCGTCGGAACGGCCGATCGCTTCGACGCAAGCGAGTTCCGCGATGAGCGGCGTATCTGCCATCAGGAACGCATAGCGTTGACGGTACGCAGCTTCGAAAGCGGCGCGCATTGCGTCGACGCTGCCCGCGGGCACTGCGAGCGATGAATCGGTGCCCTGATAGCGCAGATGGACACGTCGCTCAGTCGTGATACGCGCGGCGTCCACGCCCTGTTCGAGCAGGGCGCCGGTTGCATCGGCCGCGAGCGCATCGAGCGCGGCTTCCAGCGTCGCAAGCGATGAGTCGTCGAGCGAGATTTCGAGCGCTCGCTCGCGCATCGCCGTCTGATCCGCGAGGCCCATGCCGTAAGCGGAGAGCACACCGGCAAGCGGATGCGCGAACACCCGCGTCATGCCGAGCGCGTCGGCCACACCGCACGCATGCTGGCCGCCCGCGCCGCCGAAAGTCGTCAGCACATACTGCGAGACGTCGTGGCCGCGTTGCACTGAAATTTTCTTGATCGCGTTAGCCATGCTGCCAATGGCGATCTCCAGGAAACCTTCGGCGAGCTCTTCTGGTGTGCGACGCTGACCCGTAGCCGCGAAGATTTCATCGGCGAGTGCCCGAAAGCGTTCAGCGACGACCTCGCGATCGAGCGACTCGTTCGCGTTCGGACCGAAGACGCGCGGGAAATAGTCGGGCTGAATCTTGCCGAGCATCACGTTGCAGTCGGTGACCGCGAGCGGGCCGCCGCGCCGGTACGCCGCCGGACCCGGATTGGCGCCCGCCGAGTCGGGGCCGACACGCAGCCGGGCGCCGTCGAAGCCGAGCACCGAGCCGCCACCTGCCGCCACGGTATGGATGCTCATCATCGGCGCGCGCATCCGCACGCCTGCCACCTGCGTTTCGAATACGCGCTCGAACTCGCCGTTGAAGTGCGAGACGTCCGTCGACGTGCCGCCCATGTCGAAGCCGATCACGCGCTCGAAGCCCGCTGCCTGTGCCGCGCGCACCATGCCGACGATACCGCCCGCCGGGCCGGAGAGAATCGCATCTTTGCCCTGAAATACATCGGCGCGTGTCAGTCCGCCGCTGCTTTGCATGAACTGCAGGTTCACGCCCGGCATTTCGCTGGCGACCTGATCCACATATCGGCGCAGGATGGGCGACAGATAGGCATCCACCACGGTCGTATCGCCGCGCGAGACCATCTTCATCAGCGGCGAGACTTCGTGGGAAACCGAGATCTGCGTGAAGCCGATTCGGCGCGCCAGATCCGCAAGCTCGCTTTCATGCGACGTGTGGCGATAACCGTGGATCAGAACGATTGCGAGCGCGCGGATGCCCTTGTGGTAGACCTCGCGCAGTGCGCGCTCCGCTGCCGCGTGATCGAGCGTCGCGACCACTTCGCCTTGCGCGCTCACGCGTTCGTCGATTTCCACCACGCTCTCATAGAGCGCTTCCGGCAACACGATATCGAGATCGAACAGGCGCGGGCGGTTCTGATACGCGATCCGCAACACATCGCGCAAGCCTCGCGTGGTGACGAGCGCTACCGGCTCGCCCTTGCGTTCGAGCAGCGCGTTGGTCGCGACCGTCGTGCCCATTTTGACCATCTCGACGTCGCGCGACGTAATGGGTTCTCCGGCTCGCAGGCCAAGCACATGGCGAATCCCGGCGACAGCCGCATCGCGATACTGCTCCGGGTGTTCGGAAAGCAGCTTGTGCGTGGTGAGCGTGCCATCCGGGCGGCGCGCGACGATATCGGTGAACGTGCCGCCGCGGTCGATCCAGAACTGCCAGCGGGACGGCGTGCAAACATCGGAGGCGTGATCGTGCTTCATGGTGTCGTGGTCGTGATGCGAAAGTGGTAGTGGTGTGCGCAAGATGAAAATCAGGCCGATTCGAGTTCGCGACCGCGCGTCTCGGGCAGCGTAAGCGCGGCGATGATCAGTACGCCATACGCGGCCACGGCGAAAATCCCGATGCTCGTGCCCAGGCCGAAGCGGCTCGACAGCACGCCGATCAGCACCGGAAACAGCGCCCCGATCGCGCGGCCGACGTTGTAGCAAAACCCCTGGCCCGAGCCGCGCACACGGGTCGGAAACAGTTCGGTGAGAAACGCGCCCATGCCGGAAAAAATGCCCGACGCGAAAAAGCCGAGCGGAAAGCCGAGCCACAGCATCGATGCATTCGTGAGCGGCAGCGAGGTATACGCGAAGGCAATCGCCATCGAGCCCAGCGCGAACAAAATGAAGTTCGGCTTGCGGCCGATGCGGTCCGTGAGCCATGCGCTGCACAGATAGCCCGCGTACGAGCCCGCGATGATCGTCGCCAGATAGCCGCCCGTGCCCATCACCGTGAGATGACGTTCGGTCTTGAGGAAAGTCGGCAGCCACGTCGTGATCGCGTAGTAGCCGCCCTGTGCGCCCGTCGTAAGCAGTGCGGCGCGCAGCGTCGTCGAAAGCAGCCTGGGAGAGAAGATCTCAGTGAAGCGCGGCGTGTCTTGAGTGTCGTACTGCTGAACCCTGGCCTGTTCGAATACTTCAGGTTCCTTCACATAGCGGCGGATCGCGAGCACGAGCAGGGCAGGCACGACTCCGATCAGGAACAATGCGCGCCACGCGATTTCAGGCGCCACCACGGAGAACAGCACCGCGTAGAGCAGGGCCGCCATGCCCCAGCCGAGCGCCCAGCCCGACTGCACGAGACCGACCGCCTTGCCGCGGTCGCGCGCGCGGATCACCTCGCCGATCAGCACCGCGCCCGCCGTCCACTCGCCGCCGAAGCCGAAGCCCATCAACGCGCGAGCCGCGAGCAACTGGCCGTAGTTCTGCGCGAGGCCGCATAGGCCGGTGAACACGGCGAACCACAAGACGGTGAGCTGCAACGTGCGCACACGGCCGATGCGATCGGAAAGAATGCCGGCAATCCAGCCGCCGAGCGCAGAGGACAGCAGCGTCAACGTGCCGATGAAGCCGGCGTCCGCGAGCGAGATGCCCCAGGTAGCGACGAGCGTCGGGATGACGAAGGAAAGCATCTGCGTGTCCATGCCGTCGAGCATGTAGCCGACCTTGCAACTCCAGAACGCGCGACGCGCGTGCGGACCGGCTTCGGCATACCAGGAAAGCTGCGGGCTTCCCGTTCCTGACTTCATGTCGGCGGCATCGTCGACGCTCGCCGTGAGTGTCTTGCTGTCCATCTGCTGCTCCTATGGATAGACGCATGGGAAACGATCGAAGCCACGCACGAACGTAGGGATGCGTCATTCCCTCCGGGCCGCGCGGCCCGATGGCTTCAAGGTGCTGTGAATCGCTTGTTGCACGACGGCGCGGCGCGCCGCCGGGACGGTCAGAAAATAGCCAGCGACGCGTTAGTGATATCCGTCATCAGCATGTGGCCCGGCGCGTGCGCAACCGCGAGCGGCAGCTTTGCGGCCATCAGTGCCGTTTGCGGCGTCACGCCGCAAGCCCAGTAGACAGGCAGTTCGCCCGCGCGGATCGTCACCGGGTCGCCGAACTCGGGGCGCGCGAGATCGACGATGCCGAGTTCCGCTGGATCGCCAATATGCACGGGCGCGCCATGCACGCCCGGAAAGCGGCTCGTGATCTGCACGGCACGGATCGCGTCGGCGCCGCGCAGCGGCCGCATCGACACGACGAGGTCGCCGCCGAACACGCCCGCCCGCTGGTTGGGGATGCTGGTGCGGTACATCGGCACGTTGCGGCCTTCTTCGACGTGGCGCAGGCCGATGCCTTCCTTCGCGAGCATGTGCTCGAACGAGAACGAACAGCCAATTGCAAATACGACGAAATCGTCCTGCCAGAGCGCTTCGATCGATTCGACGCGCTCGCTCAGGTTGCCGTCGCGATAGACGTTGTACGCGGGCACGTCGGTGCGGATGTCGATGTCGCGCCCGAGCATCGGCACGCGGAACTCGCCAGGCTCGCCCACCCCGAGCAGCGGACATGGCTTCGGATTCGCATGGCAAAAGCGCAGGAAATCGTGCGCGTGCGCAGCGGGCAGGATCGCGAGATTGGCTTGCGCGTAGTCGCCGCAATGGCCGGCCGTCGGGCCACGGAAGTCGCGGTGACGGACGGCCTGGCGGAATTCGGATGGAGTCATGGTGTTAGCGTGCTCTGGCGGTTGCATCGGATTGTCTGCGGTGGGCGATGCGTCTTGCCTACCGTCAGGCGAAGCATAGAAAAGAAGAAAATTTGACGCCAGCTAGTTTTCTTTGCGCCAGGTGAATAGAATTTCTTAACGGAATCGCGGGTTTTCCCGAGTCACGTTGAGATTTTTGGAGCGGTTTGCTCCCGTTGCATTGCCCACCTTTGACTGATGAATACGCGCTTCCTCGAAACCTTCGTCACGCTTGCCAAGCTGCGCAGTTTCCGCACTACGGCGACCGCGCTTCACGCCACGCCGGCGGCGATCTCGCAGCGCCTGAAGGCACTGGAAGACGAATTGCATACCGTGCTCGTCGATCGCGAGAGCCGCGAATTTCGGCTCACGCCGAACGGCGAATATCTGCTCGGCTACGCGAAGGCCGTGGTCGAGGCGACGCGCCAGTTGCAGGCCGCCGCGTCACATGAAGGCGCGATGCGCGGCAAGTTACGACTCGGCGTGATCGAGACGGTCGTGCATAGCTGGCTTGCCGACTATCTGCGGCGGCTCTCGAAGGACTATCCGCAGCTCGAAGTGGAGCTTGCGGTGGACGTGAGCGTGGTGCTGCAGCGGCGTCTGATGGCGGGCGAACTCGATCTGATCGTTCGCGTGGAAGGCAGCGACGAGGAATCGATCGTCTGCGATGCGCTCGCGAACTATCCGGTGCACTGGATCGCGCGCGCGGGGCTGCTACCGTCTTCGCGCAGCGGACTCGCGAAACGCGTGCTGCGTCATCCGATCCTCACATTCGGGCGCGGGACGGCGCCTCATCGCGCGCTGGAGGACATCGTCAGCAAGCTCGCACTCGCCAACGGCGTGCCGCTCGCGGATACGCGCATTACGGGTTCGCCATCGATTTCGGTGATCGTGCAACTCGTGCGCGATGGCTTCGGCGTGGCGGCAATTCCGCGTCTGTTCGTCGATGATCTGATCGCGCGAGGCGAGGTGGTCGAACTGCCGCTGCAGCCCTCGCCGCCGTCCATCGTGGTGTCGATGTCCCGACGCGCGGATGCGCCGCTTTTCGTGCACGGCGCAGCGAACGCGGCACGTGCGGCGTGTCATGAATACTGCGAGCAGGGAGACCGACGCTTGATCGAGCGGCTATAGAGCCCGGCTCTTGCACGTGCGGTTCGAGTTCAGGCGTTTCCACAGGGGCAAGGACGACGCGTTTTAGCGAAAAACAGCGAATTCAGTCCTTTCGCATGCGTGCAACCAATGCGAGCAAGCGGGCATTCATTTCCTCAGCCTGCAAATGCGCGTGCCAACCGTGACCAGGAAGCAGCCATTCGAAGCGATACGCGGCCAACTTGCTGAGCGATTCGGTGAGCGCTGTCCACGAGTACCAGCACGCGTCCCTGAACGCGACGAGGTCCTGCTGGCGTGGGCTCCAGGCAAGCGAATCCCCCGAGAACAGCACGCGATCATCGAGCTGGTACACGACGCTACCCCGAGTGTGCCCGGGTACAGGGATCGCGCGCACGCCGGCCGCAATGTTCAGTGCTGAACCGTCGTCGAGCAGATCCGTCGCATATGGGGCGGCCGACACGTCCTCGCGGTGAATCCAGACGCGCGCGCCGAATTGACGCGCGTATTTGTCCGCGTCTGCGACGTCGTCACGATGCGACAGCAGAATGTGCGCAATACCGCCAGCGCCGTCAAACCATTTCACGAGTTCCGCCGCATAGCGCGGGGAGTCGATGAGCAGATTGCCTTCCGGACGCGCGGCAAAATAAGAATGTGCGCCAAACGACGACCGTGCGTTGAATCCACAGCGCCACACGCCCGATGTGATCTGCTGCGGAAAGATCGCTGCGTTCGGACGAGGCTGTTTCGTTTCGCTGCGTACCGACGCCGTAGGGCATACGAGCACCGCACGCCAGGCATCAAGCTGCTCTTCCGGTGTGACCGGCTGCCGAACGAAGACACTCTTGTCGTTGCGCTCGACAATCAGCCCAGGCGCGACGTGACGAGATGCACCGCAATTGATGCATGCAGTGTCGATGTACCACTCTCCTGAAGCAGAGTCGGTATTACGTATGGGCTTCATCTGATGCTCCCGGGCTGACGTGCGCATCCGCCGGCTCGACGCTCGTTGGCGTCTCGCGGTCGTTGGAGGGATTGTTACACGATCATTGATGTACAGGCGGAAACGGCTCGTTCGCCACGCCCTTGTCCCGCGACGAAGCCTTGTCTGCGTTTGGCGCATGAATTACCACGGCTGGCTACGCTTGCCGCAACAGACACCCCTACGCGGCACTTCGTCTGCTCCTCGCGCGGCCGCTTCTGCTCGTCGAAGTAACCAACTCCTCTGCTGTGAGGAAAAATTGACTGTTGTCCGCGAGGCGCGCAACGATGAAGTCGATGAAGGTTCTCACGCGGAGCGGTTGTTCCGTCCGGCGACGGTAGTAGACGTAAATCGACTCGCGCTGGGTCAAATGCTGGGTGAGCAAAGGCACGAGCCGTCCAGCCCGGATGTGTGAGACGGCCGAGAAGCTTCCAAGCTGCCCAATTGCCACGCCGGCCAGTACCGCTTCGGTTTCCGCGTCGATATCGTTCGAACAAACCGAAGCAGCCATCTCCCGAGACACAATCTCCCCGCCCACCATAAATTCCCACGGCGCCTGCTTGCCGGTGTTCGCACGCCGGTATCCAGAACAACGATGCGCATCGAGCTCGTCCACGGTTTTCGGCGTGCCGTACCGTTCGAGGTAGGCTGGCGACGCGCATACGATCAACTGAATCGGTAGCAGTCGCCTGGCAATCGCCCCCTCGGAAGGCGGGGACCCGCCGCGCAAGCCGACGTCGGCGCGATCGCTGACGAGGTCCGTGAAATGATCGTCGAAGCGAATATCGATCTGCACGTCAGGGTATAGCGCCGCAAACTCAAGGATCGATGGCCAGAGCGCCGTTCGCCCGAGCGCCGTCGGAGCGCTTATCCGTAGGGGCCCCGCAACTTCTTCCCCTGAACGGCGAGCATCGTCAATCGCGGACGACAACATAGCGAGCGCTGGCTCGACACCTTGCAATAGTCTTTGCCCCTCTTCGGTCAGGCTCAACTTTCGCGTTGTCCGATGAAACAGCCGGACGCCAAGCGACTTTTCGAGCTGCATGACCGCGTGGCTCGCGGCCTGCGGCGAGATGCCCAGGTCTGCGGCTGCCCGACGGAAGCTGCCGAGCGTTGCTGCACGGACGAACACCGAAATCGCCCGGACCTCGTTCATGGCTGACTCCATTCGCAAATATTGGTTGATTATGAGTCTAGCATTCGGTGCCTGGTAGCTGTTAATCGCGCGCCCTATGCTTCTCTTCACATTCACCACGAAACGGGAGCAAATCATGAGCAACGCTACGCAGCACCGGTTCAAGCGCGTCTGGTTCGTGACGGGTGCCTCACGCGGGTTAGGCGCACTGATCGCACAAGCGGCCCTGGCGGACGGAAATGCAGTGGTTGCGGCGGGACGCAACGTTCGGGCGATCATTGAGCGTCTCGGCGAATCATCTGCGCTGTTGCCGGTCGCGCTCGACGTAACTGACGAGGAGCAGGCCAAAAGAGCCGCGCAGGCAGCTTTGGCAAAGTTTGGCAGGATCGACGTGTTGGTCAACAACGCCGGCTTCGGACTGCTCGCAGCCGTAGAGGAATCGGCCGACGCAGACGTACGTCGCATGTACGACACCAACGTTTTTGGACTGCTCAATGTCACGCGTGCGGTGCTGCCAGTGATGCGGGGACAGCGCTCCGGCCATGTGAACAACGTGTCCTCGATCGGCGGCTATCGCTCGGCGGCGGGATTCGGGGTGCATTGCTCGACGAAATTCGCCGACGAAGGCATTACGGAAGCGCTCCACGCGGAGTTGAAGCCACTCGGCATTTGAAAAATTGCGCTGAGCACCGCCGATGGTCGATACGATGAGCGAGATCAGGACGAGTTCCACCAGAATCGCGGATATCACCGGGATCATCGAAGGGATCGCCTTCCAGACCAAAATTCGCGCGCGCCGCGCAAAGCCTTGTCCCGCCAGTCTCTGAGCAAACGCGCACTTTCTGACCCACCAGTTAACCCCCGCAACGCGATCATCACGCGCCGGACTGGACGGGACCGCGCAGGAATGAATTCGGCCTGATCGCCGCTCATCGACCCTGTTAGTTTTTGCGTTGATAGCGCCGCCATAGCCTCATGATCACCACATAGGCGAGCACTGCCACGATCAGTTCGATAGACAGCCACACCACGAAATACAAATCGCCGGGATCTTCAATACCGAGCCAATCCGAAGCACGCCACCACGCACGCGCTTCGCTTGCTGTCCACTTATTGGATAGCGGGATATAACGAACGGAAATAAGAAACAACCCGGTAAGCAGCGCGACCTTGAACAGCCTGCGGACAAGTGCGCTCGTCACTCGCTATTTCTCAACGTTGCCTTTTGCCGCGACAGTGCCGCCATAGCCTCATGATCACCACATAGGCAAGCGTCGCCACAAGCAGATCAGCCAGCAGCATGACCGGGATGTATAAATCATCCGGGTCGCGAATGCCAAGCCGATTTGCAGCGTGTAACCACGCAAGCGCCTGCCTTTCCGGCATCGGTATAGGGTATGTGTGGACGTAGGGCACGGAAAGGCAAAACAGGCCGACAAATAGCGCCGCCTTGAACAGCCTACGGACAAGTGTTGCCATACGTGATGACCTCAATTGTTCCGTAGGCGCGAAGCCCCGAATTGCCGGCAGGAATGGTCATGGTGTGCAGCAGCGCGTTACGGATTCTCAGAAAATCCGTGCGGCTCGGAAGCGTAATACAGCCGAGTGAAATACCTTCGCCACCTGCCGGATGCAACCGGAATTGTCCGCGCTTGACACCATTAATCCATGTCACGTCGTCAATGAGTCCATCATCCCGATACAGTGCGAACCATTCGCGATGATGTACCGCACTCCCAATCGCTGAATTAACTGTGTCCTTTATCGAAGCCCAAGCTTGAGACCCGATACCGCCAGTGGGCCGGTCTACGATCCAGTATTTTCCGGCAGGGATCGGACCGTTACTTGGCACAGCCGTGCAGCCACCGCGATTGCGGTATTGATCGTTTCCAGAATACGCGTCGAACGTGCCGACACCGAAAATTGTGAGCGGTGAAAACTGCTCGTTGTTCACCAAAAACTTACCCTGATAGGCCATTGTCACGCCCCCTTATCCGCGCTCATTCCACGAATCGGTGTATTTGATATTGCCGTCAAGGTAATGCCACGTGATGCGGTCGTACATCATGGAGACCGCTTCAACGTGATTGAGTGCGGATGCCTGCGCCAGCCTGGTATTAGCCATGCCGGGGTTGATGCCACACACCTTCACACCTTCGATCGTCATCACGAAATAGACTTCCTCTTTGCCTGCATCGTTGATGCGATACCACTTGATCTCGGCGGACTGCAGCGTTTGCCCCTTCGCCACGGCCTTGTAAAGATAAGGCGTCGCCGCATCGAACTCCTTTTCGAACGCAATCGGCGAGTGCGCACGCGCGCCGGTGATCTTGCCGTTAGCCGCATCAACCGGCAGATTCACGCCGTGGCTGAAGCCGATAATTTCAATACTTCCCTCGCGATCCTGAACGGTTGACGAGCCTTTGATGTCTGCGCCGCCATCATCTTTCAGCCACATATGGGCAGGAATTGGCATCTTGAATTTTTCCTTGAATGGTTAAATGAGCGCTGCATGGTTACGACCTCATTTTTAATAAGGTATGCGCTACGAACGGACAATTTTTTACCCGGCTACGCAAGCATTTGCAACGGGGATGCTATGCACTATCAATACTTTGACGTGATTTAACAAACATCGGAAGTGTGACTGCGATCTGATCGAGCGCAGCGCGCAGGCAAAAAAAGACCCGCGCGATGCGGGTCGGGTGGATGTCCTGCGATCAGGTCTCGGATCGCTGGCGCTTCGCCTTCCTTGGCGGCTTTGTCTGCGCCTTGCCTGCGTCCGGGTCGTGCTGCAATGTGCCTGCCGCACGATCTGCGATCCATTGATTGACCTCGCTTTCACGCCAGCGCGCCGCCGCCACGCCGACCTTGATGGGTTTGGGGAACTTGCCTTGCGCGATCTTCAGATAGATCGTCGATCCGGTCAGGCCAATACGCTGCTCGACCTCGGCGCGGCGTAGCAGGCGCTCATTCATGCGTTGCGTGACCTCTTATCGCCGCGAGCCACCGGAAGGGTCGCCAGACCACGGCGATGCCCGCGCCACGAAAGAGTATGGCCTGGCCGAGCTCGACGAAATGCGTGGTGGGCGCGGCGAGCATGACGTTCTGCACGAACTGCGGCATGCTGCGCGCGAGCGTGGCCATGAAAATGCCCATCGAAGTGGTGGCGAACAGGTGCAGCGCCGCGCCAGCGAGAAAGAGCGCGACCGATCCTTCAATCGGTACGTGCAGCGCGCCGCGCACGATGAAGGTGAGCGAGAGCGCCGCTGCGGCGACGGCGGCTCGTCCGACACGCGTGTGGCCGCGACGCAGCCGACCTATCGGAAGCATGCGAGTGAAAACCAATGCGCTCAATGAGTTGAGCGAGTCATGAGCCTGTTGTCCACAGGCTTGTGCCCAGTTTCTGTGGGTATCTTGAGTGGTTATCGAAACGCCTGCAGAGAAGGTCGAACGGGGCGTGAGGACATCGTTTCCGTCTCCTCGAAGTCACGCCGGCGGGGCCGTTCACGGAACTCGGGGCGGGCAGCCGCTAGCCCGGGCGGCTGCCGTTACGACAGAAGCGATCTGGATAACAGCTCGGAAAAAACACGCAGCTTTAACCGCTGAAAATGCCCAAAACGGAAGTTATCTGGTTAAATTCCCGGAAGCCAGTCGAGTTCGTCCACATATACCGTCGATGCTCGCGCGCGGCAATCTATCCGCTGTCCAATATAGGGATCGTCAAGACACATGGAGAATCTTCTCGTCGAAATCAGTCCGGGCAGATGGGCCTTCCTGCTGGATATGCTCACCGCGTTCTCGATTCGTCTGGGCGCCGCTGCGGGCATACTGGTGATCGGATGGTGGGTCGCGCGCCGCGCTTCGATGTCGCTGAGCCGGCTCCTTGCGCGTCAATCACGCATGGACGCCACGCTGCGACCGATCCTCTGCGACATCGGCCTGTGGGGCATTCGCATTGTCGCGATCGTCGGTGCGCTGTCGCAGTTAGGCATCCAGACGGCCAGCATCATTGCCGTGCTTGGCGCAGCCGGTCTTGCGGTCGGTCTCGCGCTGCAAGGCACGATGCAGAACATCGCGGCCGGCATCATGCTGCTAGTGTTGCGGCCGTTCAAGGTCGGCGACTATATCGAGGGCGGAGCCGGCAGTGTCGCGGGCACGGTCGACGAAGTCAATCTGTTCACGACGCGTCTCACCAAACCTGACGGCATCTGCGAATACGTGCCGAACAGCGCGTTGTGGAGCAATTCGATCCGCAACTTCAGCCGTAATCCGATGCGCCGGCTCGATCTCGAAGTGGAGATCTCGATCGGTGACGATGTGGATCGCGCGCTTGAGGCGCTGCGCACGCTCGCCGCCGCCGACCCGCGTGCGCTCCGCGATCCCGCGCCGCAGGTGATGGTCATCCGCTTCGACGACAGCACGGCGGTGCTGAATATCCGCGTCTGGTCGAACACGGACATGTTCTGGACCATGCGCTGGGAACTCGCGCGCCGGGTGCGTCAAACACTGACCGACGCGCAATGTTCGCTGCCGTTGCGCACCCGTGAATTGCACATCGTGCCGAGCGCGACGGCCGCGTCGGTCACCGGCGCAGCCGCCGGTCAGGCAGGGTCATCCGCGATCAGAAAACCCGAGCAGGGGGTGTAACCCCCGGTTCTTCGATCCCGCGGCATAGCGATCGCAGTTGTTCTGCGTTCCTTGCCGCGACAAAACCCTGCATGCAATGTCGTTCATCGTCTGTCCGATTCGCTCGCGACGAGCGGCGGTAGCGGGCAGTCGAGCGTATCGCAAATGGCGCGGAGCAGCTCCGCTTCACGGACGCTGACCTGCTGGTTCGCCACGATGCAGCCCGAGCAGGCGGCGACAATCCGCTGCTTGATGGCCGGGATGGATTGATCGAGCGTTTGCAGGGCCGCGTCGAACCCGGCGAGGGTGCATTTCTCGCGGGGCGGCAAGCGGTGGGTGTGGTCGCCGCCAATGTAGCCGCGCATGCCGGTATCGAAAGCCCGGGCGGCCTGGTCGGGTTCCGGCTGGCCTTCCCAGGCCAACAGCGCTAACACCGTCGCCACCGGCTGCGCCAGTTTTTGCGGCGAACTGTGCATTGGACGCGTCTGACGCTGCGGCAGGAACTGGGCGTCGAGATGGCGATGCAGCACACAGCGGAGCGTGTACTCGAACAGGCTCAGCCGCTGGTCAGCGATCACTAGCGTCTCGACCTGGGCGCGGAAAGCCCGGTGCTGGCGCGGCGACATCTGCCGCAGGGCTGGCAAGGTCAGGTCCAGCAGCGGCAACCGATGCGTGTCCGGCAGTACCTGGACAGGGACAACCAGCCGCAAGGCTTCCGCGAAGTCCTGGGGCTCAGCGTCGGCCTTCAGCTGGGTCAGCTGGAGTTCCCGCAGGTCCGCCCGCGGGTCCATGAGAAGAGCATAGACCAGGGCGCGAGCACTGAACGGCTCCTGTGCGGCGACCCGGAGCACCCCGGGCATGCTGTCGTGCAGCTCGTGGGCGTAGTCAATCACTTGTGGATCAATGTGGCCGACGCGGGACGCCGCATCGGCGGCGAAGCCCAAGACCGACATAGGTACCTGCGGGAGCCCCGGTAACGTGGGAACCCCGGCGAACGGCGGGACGCGGCTGGGGCGGGTGCCCTTGAGTTGTTCCCGATCGACATCGACCGGTCGCACCTCCGGGAACTGGCCGTCGAACGGGGGCTGTCGCTTATACACATCTCCGAGCCCACGAGACATCTC
>NZ_VZQP01000053.1:0-56177 GCF_014397655.1 Paraburkholderia sp. UCT31 | reverse complement strand
CGGCCACGCAGCGCTCCTTACTCCTTGCCCTGCGGCCGATAGCGGGCATTCGCACGTGCGTTCCATATGTAAACAGACCCTAGCGCAACTTCGACAATGCGATCCGCGACAGGCCGGCCGCACCGGCCAGCACCGCGGTGTCGCCGCGCAGCGCCATGGCGAAGATGCCGCCCGGCTGGCTCGCGCCGAGTGTATGAAACGTTGCCCCCTGGTCGACGCTCTCGAGCAGCTCGCCCGCCTGGGTCGCGAGAATAAGGTGGCCGTTCGGCAGTTCGGCCGAAGCGAGAATGCTCGCGCCGGTCGGCAGCGTGATCTTGTCCCACGTCGCGCCGCCGTCGGTGGAGCGATACGCGTTGCCGAGCAGACCGTAGACGATCATCGCGTTGTGCGTGGAAGCGAGACCGAAGAAGCTACCCTTCGACGGCGTAGGCACCGCGACGAAACGCTGCTTGTCGGGATCGAGCTTGAGCAGCAGCCCCTGTTCGCCCGCGATATAAAGCGTGCCGTTGATACGGCGCATCGCATGCAGGTTCAACGCGTTGGGATTGTCGACGCGGTCGAACCAGGGCACCCAGCTCTTGCCGCCGTCGTCGGTATGAAAAATGATGTTGAACGAACCGATGACCCAGCCGGAACGCTCGTCATCGAACCAGACGTCGAGAAACGGACGGCCTCCCTGGTCTGCTTCAAAGCGCTCGGCCTCTTCGCGCGATGCCTTGAGATCGGGTGAATCGCCCTGTTGCTTCGCGTAGTACTCGCTCATCAGCCTGGCCGCCTGCTGGCCGTCGAGCTGTCGCGTCCAGCTATTGCCACCGTCGGTGGTATGGAGCACCTCGCCGTCGTGTCCGACCGCCCAGCCCAGCGCGGCCGACTTGAACGTCACGGCCACCAGATCGGAACTCACCGGCACCTGTACCTGGCGCCAATGCACGGCGGCGTCGTCCGATACGAGAATTACTCCGCGCGGACCTACCGCGACCAGGCGCTGTCCGGCCTGCGCCAGCGCCATTAGCGGTTCATGCGCGGCCTGCGGGTTGATGACGGCGGGCGAGCGCATCGGGTCGGCGAATTCAGCGTAGACCGACCCGCTCGCGGCGCATGCCGCGGCGACGATTGCCAGCCAACGAAACAGGGTCTTGCGCATTGTGTCTCCTTCACAGTAACTGGCGATCGATCACGCGAACAGTCCTGAGCTTTTTATGAAAACTTCTTTGTGCGCCACGTCTTCACATTATTGCGCTGCGCCGTACCCACGTAGCGCAGTTCCCAATCCCACAACGCTTCCTGACCGTCCTTCGGCACCGGGAACGGCTTGCCGCCGGATGCGCCGGAAACGAACAGGCCATTCTTTTCGAGCTTCGCGTTCTGCTGGTGATGCGTCCCGCCAGGCGAGCCGGGCAGGGACGCATCACTCAATACCTGATCCTCAACTCGGCGCGCAATTAGCGCACACCCGCGGATTGCATACGCTCCGGCGTGAAGTAGTCATTTGGGAAATTCACGTTGAAGAAAATCCCGGGCGAGTCTGCCGGATGGCTGCCGAAGATATAAATGCCGCTGTTGAAGTCGTAGAACCAGTTACCGAGCGAATACGGCACCTTGTAGTCGTACGCGGGAACCGTGGTCTCAAAGCCGGCGCGATAGAGCTTGCCGGACTGGTCGTAGGCATCCATCATTCCCCCGCCGCCATCCTCGTCGAAGTACAGCGTCTTCTTGCTGTAGATGTGACGCGCGCCCGGCTTGAGCGTCAGCTCCACGACCCATACGCGGTGCAGCTCCCACCGGACATAATCAGGATTCACGAAATGCGGCGTGGTGATCTTGCTGGCCGGCGTGTCGTACTGCTGCTTGTAGTCGTTGTACGGAATGTACATTTCCTTCTTGCCGACCAGCTTCGCGTTCCAGCGATCGATCTTGCCGTAGAACAACTGGATGTCGTCCATCGTGATCGCGCCGGAATAGCCGGGGTTCGGCGTGTCGTAGGCGAGATCGGGCGCCACGCGCACGCGGCGTTGGCCCGGGTTGTATTCCCACGATTGCTGATCGTGATCGGCCGAATCCGTGAAGTACCAGAAGAGCGTCGTGTCGCCAATCAGGCGGGCCGGTGACGCGTAGTCGTTATATACCTGATACCAGATCGCGAGGGGGCCCTTCTTGCGAAACTCCGCTTCGTCCTTCGACTCGAAATACGGATAGAGCAGCGAACTCTTGAACTGCGCAGCAAGAATCGGCGTGCCGCTCGAATCGACGAGCCACGTCTTCACGTTGTTTTTCTGGGCCGTTCCGACGTAGCGCAATTCCCAGTCCCACAGCGCCTCCTGACCGTTTTTCGGCACCGGGAACGGCTTGCCGCCGAACGCCCCATCGATATAAAGGCCATTTTTTTCGAGCTTGGCACTTTCCGCGTCCTTTTCCGAGTTCTGGAGATACCAGTCCGGATACGAAACCGAGCGGTGCGTCGGGTAAACGTCCATCCGGTAAGTCGGATAGCGCTTGAACAGCTCGATCGAGGCGGCACTCAGTTTGTCGGCGTATTGCTGATAGTTCTGAGCCGTGATTTGCAGAACCGGCTTTTCACCAGGAAACGGGTCGGCCCATTTTCCGGAGTCGGCCTTGAACCCGGTCGGAAAGTCCTTGATGCCCCCCGTGTATGCTGGAATCGTGCCCTCCTTGTTGCCGGCAATTTCCGCGCCGAACGGCGTGATCCCACTCTCGATTGCCAGCGTATACGGCGAGGCCCAAACCGCGGCGAGTATCGCCAGCGCCTTAAGAAGCTTTGGGAATCTTTTCACACGTGCCTCCGTCATCAAAACGTTGTCTGATAGGTGATGCCGATCCACGACTTGTCGCTGTACGGTGCACCGAGCGCCGTCGCGGCTCCCGCCGTTGAGTACCCCTTCTTGTTCATGTAGTAGGTGTAGGTAATGTCCACCTCATGCTTGTTGTAGATCGTGAAGTCAAGCCCGACCACGAAGGTGTTCTGCCCCTGTGCTTCGGCCGCCGGCGCGATGACAGATGAGTAGCCCTTCAGATTCAGATTAACGAACAGCGGCATCGTCAAATCAACCCCAGGGAATACCTGATACCACTGCGGGCTCGCACCAATGCCGACCCCGGCCCAGAAGCGCGTCGAGCAGTTGTTAAACGCGGAGTTGCCCGATGCCGAACATTGGCCCGTGGTGTCATAGCTGGAGTTGGCAAAATTCCGCGCATTCGATTGCACGCTTAGCAGCTGGTTGAACGCGAATTCCGCCTGCAGGAACATGTTGTCCCACATGGGCGTCTTGCCGAACGACTGCGTGACGTTCAGCAGACCGTGCAGCGTGCGACCCGTCGGCGCATCGTTGACCGTCGTCGTGTTGACGGCATTGAGTGGCATGTTCCAGCGATACGACAGCTCGCCTGCCACTGCCGAGCTGCCGATCGCACTGTTGAAGCCGGCGCCGATCAGGTTCACGTCGTTGCCGTACTTCGCCGTAACACCGGGAAGGTTGGTGCCCGGGAAGAGTTCGGGTCCGGCACCCGGGAGTAGCACCGCCGCCCACGGCATCTTCATGGCGAAGTGGCGGTACGTAAATTCATAGGTCGTTGCGATCGAATCGACACGCCACTTGCCGTCGATGCCGATATCGCCGATCTGGCCTTTCGTCGGCGCGATGCGCGGAATCGCGAATGTGCCCAGCCCCGGAATGTTTTGGTAGCTGGCGATCGGAGGGCCGTAAAGAATAGGATCGGCACCGCCGAAATATGTGCCGCCTTCAGGCAGCCGATCGTGATTCCATTCGAACGTGTACTGCGCGCCGAGAGAGAACGTGTCGGTAATGTTCGTCGTCACGTCGGCCTGAGCCGTCGGCAACACGATTTCCTTGAGCGAAGCGCTCGGGCTCTGCGTCAGTTTCATCAGGTCGAGCGGCTGCTGACCGATGGCCACCGAGTTCGCGCCACCCAGCGTAGCAAACGCCGACTGCCCCCAGGTGACTGCCGTCCGGCCGAGCTTGACGTTGACAGAGTGACCACCGAGGTCAAAAGTGTGGAACACGAACGCATCACGCAGCTCGGCGCTCGGCCCCTGGTAGTACTTCTTGATGTAGCTGGTGTACTCGTTGTTCGGATAGTTCGGAGGAAATGCAGGATTGCTCGTATTGTGATTCTTGAACGTCGGGTCGTACCACGCGTCCATACTGATGCGGAAGCCGGACGTGTCCTTGTACTTGAAATCGAATTCGCTGTAGAGGTTCAGCATCGACTGGATCGTGCTGAACTTCGGCGTCGATAGATCGCCTTCGTCGTAGGTCGGGCTGTTCGTGTAGAAGTGGTTCGGGTTCTGAAGCCGGATGCCGTAGTCCGCACGCACCGTGTTGTCCCATTCCATGTCGATGTCCGGGTTCGGCACATCGAAGTGGAAGGCGTTGGCGTTCGCGCTCCACAACCCGCACACTGCAGCGATGCAGGTCGCGTGCACGCCAAGGCTGATCGCACCTGGCTTTAGACTCTTCTGTTTCATGCGTCTCCTCTTGTCTTTGTCGCGCTGCCGCAGAAAAGGCCCAGGCCGTTGGACTGCCGCAGACTTTTGCAATGAAGCGAAACCGGCCTCCCTACCTCGTCAGCATCGCGCCTCGGATACCTCCGACAGCGTCACCAGAATGCGAATGCTGTTCGGAAAGATAAACGCTCGAAACTCGACTGTCAACGCTCGCTCACCCCTAAGTGATGCAATTTTCCGAACGACGTTCAAAACGCGGGGTAAACGTGGATTTGAGTTTGGTGATCAACTCGAAGCGGTCCGCGCATGGCCGCGTGACGCTGACGAGACAGTGGCGACGCTTGCATTTGCGAGGTGTCCGATTCGACTGCGCAGATTGACGATGCAAACCATGGATGGCTTTCGGAACACCGTCCGAGCCGATGATGAATCGATAGGCAGGCCGGGCGCAGCCCGGATTCTTCGATTCTAGTCCGGTACGCAGTACAGGCCACGATGAGCCGGCCTTTCCGTCTTTCCATTCAAGCGCGAAAGCAGGACGAATCGCAGAAGCAGCCGAAAACGCTTGTGCGATCGGATCAGTTTCCTTTGCAGTCCTTTTATATAGGCTGTTCACGGACCGCGATCAGACGAATCCCTTATCCCGTTCCTGCGTAGAAGTGCCTTTCTGGTTTGCGAGGAGGAGGCGGGAACACGCGCCATGCCCCGTCGTCGTGCCGAAAGAAGAATATCGCGAAGGAGTTCTCCGCGGCGGACGACCGCGCAAGTACACACCTCGTCTGGCCTGAATTTGCGAAAGTACATCGGGTGATGTGCACCGAGGTGGTTGCAGTGGGCGCAATCCACTTGTCGATCAGCGAACGCAAAGAACCTTCCCCAACCTTCATGTCCAGCTCCTTCTACCGCCCTGTGCGCGCTGCTGACATCACAACCACGAACGCAAATTGGCGACTCTAACCGGCCAACCCCAAACCCTGCGGATCTGCTGCTTCGGCTTGCGACACACGGGAATGGTCGGTTTCCGGCGTAATGTGTCGATTGACTAAATAGTAGTAGTCAGCCGACCCATTATCAAGCCCAAATGACACCAGGGGAAATGCTGGTATGGACAAATCTACCCTTTATTCGGGTAGGATATGTGATGCCGCGAGTGACTGGATCAGGCTTTATCTAAAAGCTAATTAGTCAGAAGACGCATATTTATTCGTCATCCGACTATCATCAGGTCAATGCCGGCGCTGCCCGATCAGGATCGAACGCCGTTCGTATCAGGCGGGGTATAGCCCGCAGATACACATCCCGGACTGGCAACAAGCGCGAGGACAGCAGACGCCAAGGAGAGCACAACAGATGAAAGACCTGACCATCTCATCGGCAGACCTCGGCAACACGGCAGCAGACGGGCCCAGACGGCGCGGGAACAGAACGACCCGCGTGCCCGCCATCATCGAAGTGGCGATCGAGGTCTTCGCATCCGAAGGTAACGCTGGTTTCACTCAACGCCGCATTGCCAGCGAGGCAGGGATTCGACTGAGGACCTTGCAGCACTACTTCAGCACCCGCGAAGAACTATTGCGGGCCACGATCGAGGCATACACGGATCGCTATTTCGAACACTATCGGACGATCGCCCAAGACAAATCCCGGTCACCGGAAGCACGACTGGATGTCATCGTCGACGAGGCGTTCTCCGTACTGACGGCGAGCGGCGGAAACCGCGTTAGCGCCTTTGTGCTGGAATGCTGGAGCCTCGCAGAGCATGAGCCCTTTCTGCATGCCCTGATGGCGAAATCTACTGCGGATTTTCAGGGTCTCCTGGCGGAACTGATCGCGCAGATCAACCCAACCTTGCCCTCGGGAGAATGCACGTTGCGCGGCGCCCTACTCCTTTCACATCTGCACGGTCTGGTCGTCTTTCTTCGCCGGTCCGGCGCGGGCACATTTAATGCGGACTCGTTCCGTCACGCCATGAAGGTCGTCTGGCGAGCGTTGAGCAAGGCATCTCCATAGAACTGCAAGGCAGCTGCTTGTGCCAGAATCGCGCCCGGCCCGGATCGAGCGGCCGGCGCCATGTGACGGGCGCACCGAGCCGCGGATCCCCTTCTACAGACGCACATGGTCGCAATGGCCTGCTCAGGCCATTGTGACCGATCCTCAGCGGACCACGTCCCAGACAAGAGGCAAGTGGTATAGCGTGCCGTTCACACCTCCGCGGACACCCGCTTTCTCGCCAGGCTTGATCTGGAAATCGGGAATCCGCTTAAGCCATTCCTGAAGGAAAACCTTCAACTCCACGCGCGCAAGGAACGAGCCGGGACAACGATGCGCGCCATTGCCGAACGTCGAATGAATCGGCGTAGGCCGAGCGAAATCGACGCTCAGCGGATCGTCGAACTTCCTCTCGTCCAGACCGTGCAGTGTGGTCGGCATGATGATCATGTCACCCGCCTTCAACTGCACGCCCTTGTACTCGAAATCGTGTGTGATCCGCCGCCCTTGATTGACCACCGGGAAGCGCCGCAGAAGCTCGTCCACGGCCTTCTGCGTCAGTTCGGGGTTGTCGATGAGCTGCTTTCGGTGGGCCGGGCTCCCGGCGAGGAATCGCGCGATAAAGCCCATTGCCGAGGCAACCGTGTCGAGGCCGCCAATCAGCACGAGACCACAGAGCCCCCGCACTTCTTCGTCGGTGAGCGCGCGCCCGTCGATCTTCGAATGGACAATCTTGCTGATGAGATCGTCACCCGGGTTCGCGCGGCGTTCCGCAATCTTCCCCCCCAGGTACTGAAAAATCGCACCGAGCGCCTTGAGCTTCTCGTTGGCATCGACCGGGCGGACCATCTTGTCAGCGAGGCCGAGCAAGTACTCGCGATCCTCGGCGGGCAGCGCCACCATGTTCATGAAAATGCCGATCGGAAGATGCTGCGCAAACCCCGATACGAATTCCACCTCGCCCTCAAGATAAAAGCCGTCGATCAATTCGATCGCCATTTCGCGCGCCTTCTCCTCGAGCTTGCCGATTGCCTGCGGCATGAACGCGGGCGCGATCAGCGCGCGATAGGCGGTGTGCTGCGGAGGATCGAAGAAGATCGGCGGCAACGGTTGATGCTCGACGAGCGGCACTGTCAGTTGCTTCGACGAGAAATTCTCATAGTCCTTGAGGATGTGATAGATGTCATCGCCGCGCGTCGCGATCCAGTGTCCGCCGTTGCGGGGTGTCCAGAGAATGTCGGGAATGCCTTCGGCGTGCAACTGCTTGAGCGAGAGATGGTAGTCGTCTTCGGCACCCGGCGGATTGTAGATATCGATGTCGAACACTCGTTCAGGCAATACGTGCGCGGGAATTGGCGCCAGCTCCGGAGTCGCGCCATGAGCAGCTACTGACATCAGTTGTCTCCTTTCTTCAAATCGACCGGCATGTGCGGTCGGGGCCATTCTTGTCGTCTGATTAACTGCAATTACAGGAACGCGCCGTACAGCTCGATATGGTGTTCGGTGTTTCCCCAAGTCATGTCGATGCAGGTGAGCCGCTTCACGTACCACCCCACCGCCAGTTCGTCCGTCATGCCCATCCCTCCGTGCAGTTGTACCGCTTGCTGCGCCACGAAGCGTGCACTACGGCCAATCAGCGCCTTTGCGGCAGTCACAGCACGATGGGCTTCCAGCTCGTCGTCATCGCCAAGTTTCGCCGCCGCAAAGTAGACCATCGATTTCGCCTGCTCTACGGCGGTCAAAATATCGGCGGCGCGATGCTGCAGCGCCTGGAATTTGCCGATCGGCGAACCAAACTGCTTTCGCGTGCGCAGGTATTCAAAGGTCAGATCGCTCAGCCGCGACATCGCGCCCACCGCTTCCGCACAGAGCGCGAAAATACCTTGATCGACGGTCCACTCGAGCAACGGGTAGCCCTGATCGACGACGCCGATGACAGCACTTGCATCGACGCGCACGTCGTCCAGCACCACCTCGGCGACACGCTGCCCGTCGAGTGCCGGAAATCCTTTGACGCTGACGCCTTGCGTTCGCGCATCGACGGCGAACAGCGTGATGCCGTGCTTGTCGGTCTGCTCGCCTGCGCTACGCGCCGAAACCAGCAGAATGTCCGCGCTGTCGCCGTGCAGTACAACGCCTTTGCGTCCATTCAGGATGAACCCGTCACGCGTTGGCTCGGCCCTCATCGCAACATTCCACAAATCGAAACGCGCGCCCGGTTCAAGCGTCGCCAGCGCGGTCTTCAGGCTGCCGTCCGCGATACCAGCCAGCCACTCCGCCTTGCGCGCCTCGTGTCCCGCGCGCCCGATCAACTTCGCGCCGATCACGGCCGTCGAAACAAACGGCTCCAGTACGAGCCCACGGCCGAAGGCCTCCATCACGAGCATGGTCTCGACCGGCCCCGTGCCAAGGCCGCCATGATCCTGCGGCACGTTCAGCGCCAACACGCCCATTTCGGCCAGCGTCGTCCAGTGCGCAGCCGACCAGCCCTCGGGAGTAGCGGCGAGACGGCGCCTCGCCTCGAAGTCGTATTCCTTTTCGACGAAACGGCCGACCACGTCGGCCAGCATCTGTTCCTCTTCAACCAGCGTGAAGTCCATGGCGTGTCCTCAGATGCCGAGCGCCTGCCTGGCGATGATGTTTTTCTGCACTTCAGTCGAACCGCCGTAGATCGAAATCTTGCGCCAGTCCAGGTAGTGCGCGGCCAGCGCGTTGAGCAGCTCGCCGTTCGCGGTTTCGCCGCGCCAGTCCGCCTCCAGCGCTTCGCTTACAAAAGGCACCGCATAGGGGCCTGCGCATTCCATGATCAGCTCCGTAAGCTCCTGCTGAATCTCCGAACCGCGGATTTTCAGCACCGAAGCCTCCGGTCCGATGGGACGTCCTGCAGTTTCGGCTGAGACGACGCGCAGCAGCGACCATTCGTGCGCGATCAAATCGATTTCCACCCTGGCGATGCGATCGCGAAAGCGAACGTCCTCGATGAGAGGCTTGCCGTGCTTACGCTCGGTGCTGGCAATCTCCTTCAGACGTCGCATGAAACGCTTGCAGTTGCCGAGGCCGGCGATGTTGGTCCGCTCGTGGCCGAGCAGATACTTGGCGATCGACCAGCCGCGATGCTCCTCACCGACGAGATTGCTCACTGGCACTGCCACATTGTCGAAGAACACTTCGTTGACGTCGTGGCCGCCGTCAAGCGTGCGGATGGGTCTGACCGTCATGCCGGGCGTCGACATATCGATCAGCAGGAACGAGATGCCTTCCTGTGGGCGGCCGCTGCCATCCGTGCGGACCAGGCAGAAAATCCAGTTCGCCCATTGGGCAAACGAGGTCCAGATCTTCTGGCCGTTGACGACGTAGAACGGTTGACCGTCGCGCTCGACGCGGTCCGCACGCGTCTTGAGCGACGCCAGATCGGAACCCGCACCCGGCTCGGAGTAACCCTGACACCACCAGTCCTCCATCGAGATGATGCGCGGCAGGAACCGTTCGCGCTGCGCGTCGGTGCCGAACTTCTGGATGACAGGTCCAACCATCGAAAGGCCAAACGGCATCTGGCGCGGCGCGCCGGCGGTAAAGCATTCCTCGTCGAAAATGTTGCGCTGCGCGGCATTCCAGGCGGCGCCGCCGAATTGCGCGGGCCATGCAGGTGCGCCCCATCCCTTCCCGGCCAGAATGCGTTGCCAGCGCACGTAGTCTTCGCGCGGCACATGGCGGAAGTTCAGCACCCGTTCACGAATGTCGTCGGGCAAATGAGTCGCTACGAATTCGCGCACCGTGGCGCGAAATTCCTTGTCGGCGGGACTCTCTTTCAGGTCCATTTCAGCCTCCCGCCGGGCCGCCCCCAAGGGAGGCTGAAGCCCCCCCGGGGGGCCGCGAACAACAGTGAGCATGGGGGTCGTTTCATTTCAGGCTCCAGTCGCGGCCCGGCAAAGCACGTCGGCGCTGCCGGGCGCGGTTTCAGGCAATTTCCACGATTCCGTTGTTCAGCACCACCACATCGCGTGCGTCGACGCGCGCCCGCAGATGCAGACGCGTGTCACTGTCCCGCCAGAACTGGAAGCGCACTTCTTCGCCAGGGTACACCGGCGCGGTCAGGCGCAAGGCGAGTCGCTTCAGACGCTTTGCGTCGTTGCCCGCGAAGGTGCGAATCGCGGCGTAACCCGCCATGCCATAGGTCGCGAGGCCGTGAAGAATGGGCCGGTTGAATCCGGCTTTCGATGCCACCTCCGGGTCCGCGTGTAACGGGTTGGCATCACCCGACAGGCGATAGATCAACGCAGCATGGGCACCGGTCGAAAAGACGTATTCCGCGTCCGGCGCGCGCTCCGGCACAGCCGGAAGCGCTTCGGGCGGCGCGTCGCTCGCGCCCGACCCGGCGCTGAACCCTCCGTCGCCGCGCAGAAAGGACACCTGCCGGACTTCGGCAAGTTGTTCGCCCGAAGAGGCGTCGATGATGTCACGCTTGAGTTCGACGATCGCGCCCTTGCCCGCGCCCTTGTCCGAGATGCGGCTCACCCGCGTCTTGCTGACGATGGTCGCTGCAACCGGCATCGGGCGCATGAAGCGAACGTCCTGCTCACCGTGCACGAGCTTCAGGTAGTCGATGCCCGTATGCGGATCGCGCATCCACGATTTCGGCCACGCGAACGCGGCCGCGCAAGTCGGCATCGCTTGCAGGTCCTTTTCATATACGTAGCGCAGCTGTTCTGCGTCCAGCGGGTCTGCGCCCAACCCGAGACCCAGCGAATACAGCATCACGTCGCGCTCGCTATATGTCTGCGTGACATCTTCGATCGGCCAGTTCTTGACGACTTCGTAGTTCAGCATGAGGTGGTAGTCCTATGTGTGCTCAGTAGTCCGTGAAGTTGGGCTTGCGCTTCTCGAGAAAGCTCGCCATGCCTTCCTTGTAGTCATCGCACTGGTTGGCGATCGGCATGTCCAACCCGGCGTGTATCACCGCCTCGTGGGGCGTCTGGAACGGCACCTCCCAGACCTGCTCCTTCATGATGCGCATCGAGCGCGGCGAGCAGTACTCCGCCATTTCACGCGCGTACGCATAAGTCTCCTCGACCAGCTTGTCCGCCGGAATTGCCCGATTCACGAGTCCCATACGTTCGGCTTCGCGCCCCTTGATCTTGCGTCCCGACAGCAGCAGGTCGAGCGCGTGTGCCTGGCCGACGTGGCACGCGAGTATCCAGGCCATCCCGTATTCCGCGCTCAGGCCGCGGCGCGCGAATGCCGTCGTGATGGTCGCGTCTTCGGACGCAAAGCGGATGTCGCAGAAAAGGGCGTGGATCAGGCCAATGCCGACGGTGGCGCCGTTGAGCATCGCGATCACCGGCTTCGGAATGGCCGGATAGTAAGAGCAGCGCGTTTGCCAGTCGGCGCGCTTGCGCATGTCGAACGGACGCGGGAGCTTCGTCATCAGCGCGGCGGGATCACCGCCGAAGCTGTGAATATCGCCGCCCGCGCAAAACGCCTTGCCCGCGCCGGTGAAAACGATCACGCGCACGCCATGGTCCGCGCCCGCCGCTTGCATCGCCTCGTACACTTCGGTCGCCACCTGGTCGTTCCAGGTGTTCATGTGTTCCGGACGGTTCAGCGTGATCGTCGCTACCCGGTCCTTGACGTCGTACAGAATGGTCTCGAAGCGCATCAGATCCCTCCAAAGCTCAGAATGAACGCGGCAGGTCGAGCACGTGCTCGGCGACGTAGGACAGAATCAGGTTCGTCGAAATCGGCGCCACCTGATAGAGCCGGGTTTCGCGGAACTTGCGCTCGACATCGTATTCGCAGGCGAAACCGAAGCCGCCATGGGTCTGCAGACAGGCATTGGCGGCTTTCCACGAAGCCGTGGCCGCGAGATGCTTCGCCATGTTCGCTTCCGCGCCGCACGGTTGATGGTTGTCGAACAGTTCGCAGGCCTTGTAGCGCATCAGATCCGCCGCGCGCACGTCGATGTAGGCCTCGGCGATCGGGAACTGGATGCCCTGGTTCATACCGATGGGCCGGTCGAACACGATACGCTCGCTGGCGTACTTCGACGCGCGCTCGACGAACCAGTAGCCGTCGCCGATGCACTCGGCCGCGATCAGTGCGCGCTCGGCGTTGAGTCCGTCGAGGATGTACCTGAAGCCCTTGCCTTCCTCGCCAATCAGGTTCTCTTCAGGAATCTCCAGATTGTCGAAGAACAGTTCGTTCGTCTCGTGATTGACCATGTTCGGAATCGGCCGCACGGTCAGGCCATTGCCGATAGCCTGGTGCAGGTCCACGAGAAAGCACGACAGCCCATCCGACTTCTTCTTCACGTCCGACAACGGCGTGGTGCGTGCGAGCAGGATCATCATGTCCGAATGCTGCACGCGCGAAATCCATACCTTCTGGCCGTTCACCACGTACCGGTCGTCTCTTTTTACAGCAGTGGTCTTCAGCTTCGTCGTGTCCGTTCCGGTGGTCGGTTCGGTCACAGCCATCGATTGCAGACGCAATTCTCCGCTCGCGATCTTCGGCAGGTATTTGCGCTTTTGCGCCTCCGAGCCGTTTCTGAGCAGCGTATTCATGTTGTACATCTGGCCATGACAAAAGCCAGAGTTGCCGCCGTTGCGGTTGATCTCCTCCATGATCACGGACGCCTCGGTCAACCCGAGACCTGAACCGCCATACTCCTGAGGGATCAGCGCGGCCATCCAGCCGGCCTTCGTCAGCGCGTCCACAAACGCCTCGGGATAGACGCGCTCGTGATCGATGCGGCGCCAGTACTCGTCGGGGTACGCCTTCGAGAGGTCGCGCAAGGCGTCGCGCAGTTCCTGATATTGATCGGGTGGGGAAATTCGGCTCATGAATGGTTTCCGTTTGCTTGGCTGGACGCGCGGTTCACGCTGCTGCATCGATCAGTCCGCCGGCATTGGCGAGCTGGGTCAGATGATGTTCGGTCGAACCGAACTGGATATCGATCACGCTCAGGCGTCTCAGGTAGTGGCCAATCTTGCACTCTTCAGTCATCCCGATGCCGCCATGCAGTTGCACGCCTTGCTGACCCACGAAGCGGCCCGAGCGCCCGATCTGCACTTTCGCCGCCGACATACTGCGATCGCGTTCCGCCGCGTCCGGCTCCTCGCTCATCATGGTCGCGAAGAGCGCCATGCTGCGCGCCTGCTCCACCATGACGAGCATGTCGACTGCACGATGCTGGAGCGCCTGAAATGATCCGATAGGCACCCCGAACTGCTTGCGGACCTTCAGGTACTCCACGGTTTCTTCGTGCGCAGCTGCCATTGCACCTACGGCTTCCGCGCTCACCGCCGCGATCGCGTGCGCAACGACCGTTTCTATCAGCGGCAACGCGGCGCCCGCGGTGCCCAGAACGTCGCTATCTGGAACGCGCACGCCGGACAACTGAATGTCTGCCGCACGCAGTCGGTCTTGCGTCGGATACGGGTGGCGCGTCACGCCCTCTGCGTCGCCCCTAACCACGAACAGCCCGATGCCGTCACGCTCGCGCCTACCACCGGACACGCGCGCCGACACCGCGAGAACGTCGGCGCTGCCGCCGTGAAGCACAACGCGCTTGGCGCCGTCGAGCACCCAGCCGGCGGCTTCGCGTCGTGCGGTAGTCGCAACGTCGGCGAGGTCGTACCGCGCCTGCGCCTCGCTGTGCGCGAACGCCATCTGCAACTCGCCCTGCGCAATCTGCGGCAGAATCGCCGCGCGTTGCGCCGCGTTGCCGCCAAGCCGCGCCAAGCCGCCGCCCAGCACGACCGTCGCGAGATACGGTTCGACCGCGAGAGCGCGGCCCAACGCTTCCATCACGATCATCGTTTCGACAGGGCCGCAGTGGCTGCCGCCGTATTCCTCGTCAAACGAAAGGCCCAACAGACCCATGTCGGCATAACGCGCCCAAAGCTCGCGGCTGAAACCGTCCGGGTCAGCGAGATACTTCGCGCGCTGCTCGAACCCGTACTCGTCTTTGACGAGCCGGTCGACGCTGTCCTTGAGCATGCGTTGCTCATCGGTGAAATCAAAGTCCATATCTGATGCTTCTCCGCAGTTCGCCCGTCGCTCAAAGTCCGAGTACGGACTTGGCGAGAATGTTCTTCTGAATCTCGTTGGAGCCGCCCACGATCGAGACATGACGCGCGAAGTAGTGATTCGGCGCAACGGTGAGCGCCCATTCGGGTTCGCGAACCGGATCGGCAAGCCCACGCAGGAAGTCGAGATCGAGCGGTAAAGCATCCGGCCCTGCCACCTCGAGGAGCAATTCAGCTGCAAGTTGCTGCAGCTCCGAACCCTTGATCTTCAGGATCGAAGTCTTCGGGTCGGGCACATGGCTCTCCTGCGAGCTGCTCTCGGCGATCACGCGCATCTGCGTCATCTCCAAGGCCTTCAGTTCCACCTCGACAGCCGCGACACGTTCACGAAAACGCGAGTCGTCCCACAGCACACCGTCGCCGCAGGGCACGCGCTTCGCAAGATCCTTCGCGTGGCGCACGCGCATCTTCGAAATGCCCACGCGCGCAATCCCGCTGCGCTCGTTGCCGAGCAGATACTTCGCGTAGTCCCAACCCTTGTTTTCCTCGCCAATTCGGTTCGCAACCGGCACGCGCACGTTGTCGAAGAACACCTCGTTGGTTTCGTGGTGGCCGTCGATCGTGACGATCGGGCGCACGGTCAGGCCCGGTGTCTTCATGTCGATCAGCAGGTACGTGATGCCCTGCTGTTTCTTGCCGCTCGAATCCGTGCGTACGAGACAGAACATCCAGTCCGCGTGATGCGCCGTCGAAGTCCAGAGCTTCTGGCCGTTGATGACATAGTGGTCCCCGTCGCGCACCGCCTGGGTTCGCAGCGCGGCCAGGTCCGAACCGGCGCCGGGCTCGGAGAATCCCTGGCAGAACCAGTATTCGAGGCTCGCGATGCGAGGCAGGAAATGGCGCTTCTGCTCCTCGCTGCCGAACGCGATCAAAACCGGACCGATCATGTTCACGTTGAATGACAGCGTCTCGGGCGCCGGGGCCATGTGCAGCTCTTCCTTGAAGATGTATTGCTGCACCGCGCTCCAGCCCGTCCCGCCCCACGCCTTGTCCCACGCTGGCGTCGCCCAGCCGCGCTCGTAGAGCATGCGTTGCCAGCGGCGCAGGTCGGCCGCCGAATAGCGCTGCCCCAAGGTAGCTTTGCGTCGGATGTCGGCCGGCAGCGCTTCCTTGAAGAAGGCTCTGACCTCATTGCGGAACGCCAGCTCTTCGTCGGTATATCGCAGATCCATGAGTGTCTCGTTTCGTCTTTATGGGTCGCCTGTCGGGCGCGGCTCAGGCCAGCGTTCCCGCTTCTTTCAACTCGCCAATGCGGCCCGGTTCGAGCCATGCCGCCAGCGCGGCGTCGATCGTGGTCGCGTCGGGTGCCTCGGGCGCCGTCGGCTTCGCGGGCACCGTGGCGGAGAAGCGCGGCGCCGGCGCGGGCTGCACGATGCCGTCCACTTCGATGAACGTGCCGCGCGCCTTCAGATGCGCATGCCCGGGTGCCTCGGTCCACGACAGAACCGGTGCGAAGCACGCGTCCGTGTGTTCGAGCAAGGTGGTCCATTGCTCGCGTGTGCGTCGCTTGAATTTCAGCGCGAACAGTGCGCGCGCGGCGGGCCAGTTGCTGGCGTCGAGCTGCGTACCCAGGGTTTGCGGATCGATGTCGAGCAGGCGGAGGAGTTCGAGATAGAACTTGTCCTCGATGGGGCCGACCGTAATCCACTTGCCGTCCGCGCATTCATAAACGTCGTAGAAGTGCGATCCCGAATCCGTGATATTCGTCCCGCGCCCGTCGCGCCAGATGCCGGCAGCCTGCATGCCGAAGAACGTGGTAGCAAGGTTGGCCGTGCCGTCGACGATCGCGGCATCCACGATCTGTCCCGCGCCGCCGTTGCGCGCATGCAGGATCGCCGACAGGAGCCCCATTGCAAGGTACAGCGAACCGCCCGCATAGTCGCCGATCAGATTCAGCGGTATCGACGGCGGCTGATCGCGGCGGCCAATTGCGTTGAGGACGCCAGTGATCGCGATGTAGTTCAGGTCATGCCCGGCGTACTGCGCGAGCGGACCTTGCTGGCCCCATCCCGTGATGCGTCCGTAAGCGAGCTTCGGATTGCGTTCGAGGCAGGCCTGCGGACCCAGCCCGAGTCGCTCGGTTACGCCGGGTCGGAAACCTTCTATCAGGGCATCGGCGCGCTCCACCAGCGTGAGCACGAGTTCGACGGCCTCCGGGTCTTTCAGGTCGAGCGCAATCGTCTTTCGGTTGCGCAGCAACAGGTTGTAGCGCAGCGGACGCTCGATACCGAGCTTGACCGGCTGGCGACGTTCGATGCGCAACACCGTCGCACCCAGATCGGCGAGCAGCATCGCCGCCATGGGCCCCGGGCCGATGCCGGCCAGCTCGATGATTCGAACTCCTGCAAGCGGACCCATGGTTCAACCCTTGCGAGCGTGGGCGCGCATGGCGTCCCATTGCTCGTCGGTCCAGTCCTGCATCGCGCGGAAGGTCGGGCCGCCAACACCCTGCATCCAGCGGCCGCCGTCGATCACGATCATGTCGCCTGTGATGTAGCCGGAGCCATTGGACGCCAGATACGCGTAGAGATTGGCAAGTTCCGCGTGATCGCCGAAGCGCCTCAGCGGTACCGAGCGCTCCTGCGGCTCGACCTGCGAGCCCGGCGGGTACAACTGCTCCCATGCGCCCGGCGTCGGGAACAGTCCGGGCGCCACCGCGTTCAGGCGAATGCCCTTCGGGCCCCACTCGACCGCAAGGCTGCGGGTCATGGCGAGAATACCCGCCTTCGCGGCCGCGGACGGCACGGTAAAGGCCGAGCCGGTCATCGTGGGCGTCGATACGGTACTGATCACGTTGCCCGGGTGACCCGCGTCGATCCAGCGCTTGCCCGCCGCGATCGTGCAATAGAAGCTGCCGTGCAGCACGATGTCGAGCACCGCATCCACCGCCCGCGCCGACAGGCTTTCCGTGCGCGCGATGAAGTTGGCCGCCGCGTTGTTCAGCAATACGTCGAGCGGACCATCCCGCCAGATGGTCTCCATCATCGACTCGACGGACTCGGCGCTGCGCACGTCCGCCTGCACCGTCGTGACACGCGCGCCAGGCACGACGCCGCGAAACTCGTCGGCCGTTGCGTCCAGCACTTCCTTGCGGCGACCGCAGATGACGAGATCGGCGCCCAGTTCGAGGTAGCGCAGGCCGATACTCTTACCAAGGCCGGTGCCTCCCCCGGTGATGAGGATTCTTTTGTTCTTCAGCAGGTCAGGCGTAAACATATGCGTTGAACTTCCAGTAGGGACAGCAACGGAGAATGGCGGCGTCAGGCACCCGTGAAAACCGGCTTGCGTTTTTCCATGAAGGCCGTCACCGCCTCCGCGTGGTCGCTCGTTTGACGGGTCAGCGGATTGAGGTCAGTTTCGAGGCGGCATGCGTCTTCGATCGAATTGCCCGCATTGACGAGGCTCGCCTTCAGGAGTGCCAGCGTCACTGGCGGATAGCTCGCGAAGCGCGCCGCGGCCTCGATCGCCGCATCGAGCGCGCCGCCGCTCGCGACCACCTCGCTGACCAGGCCGATGCGGCGCGCCGTGGCCGCGTCGATGACATCGCCTTTCAGCATCAACTCACGCGCCTTGCTGCCGCCGACCTTTTGCGGCAGCGTCCATAGAATTCCAGTGTCGGGAAGCAGTCCGACCTTGCCGAACGCACATGAGTACTTCGCGGTATCGGCACCGACCACGACATCGCATGCAGCCGCCAGCGACAGCCCCGCTCCATAGCACGTGCCCTCCACCGCCGCGACGACCGGCTTCGTGCCCGTATAAATCAGCTTGAACAGACGCACGCCCACCGCGATACGCTCACGAAGCGCCAGCAACTGTAGAGTGGTCGCGTGCATTTCGGACAGGTCGCCGCCCGCGCAAAAATGGCCGCCCGCGCCTGTCAGCACAATGGCGCGCGTTCGCGGATCGTCGTGCATCAGCCGGTGCAAGACCTCGGTCAGCGCAACGCGCATCCTCATGGAGAACGCGTTGCGGCGCTCGGGATAGTTCATCGTGACAATGGTCACGTCGCCTTGACGGCGCACCTGCACGACCTCGTCGGCGCCCGCGGCATTTTCCTTCTGCTCGATACTCATCGCATTGCTCCCCGCGCTCACTCACCCGTGAAGACCGGTTCGGTCTTTTCCATAAACGCCTTGCAGGCAGCCTGATGGTCTTTCGACTGACGCAGGATGGGCTGATAGTCGATCTCGGCTCGCAGCGCGCCTTCCATGGTCGTCGCCGCGTTGGTCAGCGCGTCCTTCAGCAGCGCCACGCCGAGCGGCGGCAAGTCGGCAAGACCGCGCGCAACTTCGATTGCCTTTGCGCGCGCGGTACCCGGCCCGACGACTTCGTTGGCAAGGTGAATCGCTCCGGCCTTGTCGCCGTCGATTTCAGTGGCGAGCGAGAGCATCTCCCTCGCGCGAGCCATGCCGATGCGCTTCGGAAGCGTCCACAGAATACCGGTGTCCGGAATCAGGCCGACGCGCAGAAACGCCGCGCAAAAGCGTGCGTTCGATGCAGCCACGACATAGTCGGTCGCGACCGCGAGCGACAGCCCGGCGCCGAAGGCTACGCCTTCCACGGCCGCCACGACCGGCTTGGGTCCCGCCTGCATTTCACGCACTACCACGCACGACTCCGCCAGAATCTCGCGGCTTTGCAGGATCGTGCGCTTCGTCATCTCGGAGATGTCGGCGCCGGCGCAAAAGTGCTCGCCCGCGCCCGTCAGGACGATTGCCCGCGAGTCCGGATCGTCGACCATCAGCCGATGCATCGTGTCGCGCAACAACTGACGCATCTGACGTCCCATCGCGTTGCGGCGCCGGGGATTGTTTAGCGTCACGATCGCGACCGGTCCCTCGCGGGTCACCTCGATCAGCGACGTCGTATCGTTTTCTGCCGTTTCTCTTTCGCTCATGTTGGCTTCCTTCAGTCGGCCACGAACACCGGCTTGCGCTTTTCCATGAAGGCGCGCACGGCCTCCTGGTGTTCGCGGCTGCGGCGCAGGATGGGCTGCAGGTTGACTTCCGCTTCGATGGCGTCGTCGAGCGTACGGATGCCCGTCGCGAGCGCGGCCTTCAGGTGCGCGGTGGCCACCGTGGGCAGTTCCGCGTACTGTTGCGCCACCTTCGAGGCCGCGTTCAGCGCCTCGCCAGGCTCGACGACCTGATTGGCAAAACCGGTCTCGCCCGCTTCGACGCCGTTGAACTCCCGGGCACTCAGCATGAGCTCGCGTGCAAGGCCGCCGCCCACGCGCTGCGACAACGACCAATAGAGCCCCGTATCGGGCAGCAGCCCGACCTTGACGAACGCGCTCGCATAGCGCGCGGCCGATGACGTGACGACGTAATCGCAAGCAGCGGCGAGCGACAGACCAGCGCCAAACGCAAACCCTTCGACGGCGGCGACGATCGCTTTCGGGCCTTCCACCATCAGTCTGAATATATCGAGCGGCAGTTCATTGCGCTGTCGATATTCGAGCACCTTGCGCGTCTGCATCTCCGATATGTCCCCACCCGCGCAAAACGTATTGCCCGCGCCGGTCAGTACGATCGCACGGCAGGCTTCCTCATGATGCATCAGGCGATAAAGCTGCGCGTACAACGTCTCGCGCATCTTTAGCGAAAACGCGTTTCGCCGTTGGGGATAGTTCAATGTGACGATCGCGATTGCACCGTCTTGCCGGACCTGTACGATCTCTGCTGCATCGCTGCTGGTCTCTTCGCTCATCTGTCCGTCTCCTGTCGATCGGGGTTGGCGCTTTAGCGCTTACTCCGATCCCATGCAAAGCTGTCGACAGTGACCCTGGCGGGCGGCGTGTCTCACAGCGTGTCTTTACAGGGTTTCCTGCGTCCCGAGAATCACCGTGGCCTGGCTCGAGAGCACACCACCGTTACCGTGCGCGATCGCCAGTTTCGCACCGGGTATCTGGCGCTCACCAGCGCGGCCCGTCAATTGCCGCATCGATTCTTCCATCAGGAACAGCCCATACATGCCGGGGTGAACGCACGACAAACCCCCGCCGTTCGTATTGACCGCGAGCCGGCCGCCCGGTGCGATGCCGCCGTCCGAAACGAAGCGGCCGCCTTCGCCTTTAGGGCAAAAGCCGAGGTCTTCGAGAAACAGAATGGTGTTGATCGTGAAGGCGTCGTACAGCATCGCGACGTCGATATCGTTCGCCTTCACGCCCGCCATTTGATACGCACGCCTGCCCGATTCCGCTGCGGCAGTCACCGTGAGATCCGGCATGCTCGCGATTTCGCGGTGCGAAGTGGCCGAAGCCGCGCCGAGCAGATACACCGGCTTGTCGGTGAGATCACGCGCTCGATCGGCGCGCACCATGACGATCGCTGCCGCGCCATCCGTCACGAGGCAGCAATCGCGCACGGAAAGCGGATCCGACACGAGGCGCGCGCCCATCACGTCGTCGATCGACAGGGGCGTGCGCATATACGCATCCGGATTCAGTTGCGCCCACTTGCGCGCGGCGACGGCCACCTCGGCCAGATGCTCACGCTTCGTGCCGTACTGATGCATATGACGCGCCGCCGCAAGCGCATACGACGACACCGGATTCATCGGCTTATACGGGCTCTCCCACGGCGAAGGACGCGACGACTGCACGAGCTTGCCCGCCGCGCTGCGCTGATTGCTCCCATATGCAATCAAGGCAACATCGATCTGTCCCGTACACAACGCCATGGCCGCCGTGTGCGCGTAGATTTCGAACGCCGATCCGCCGCTTCGGTTGTTGTCGGTGAACTTCGGGTTAATACCGAGGTATTCGGCAAACGTGAGACCCGACAGCATGTCGTCCGGCGTGCACACGAAAAGGCCGTCTACATCGCCAGGCGTAAGTCCCACCTGGGCGAGCGCGTCAACGGACGCACGCGCAGCAAGGTCCAGCGACGACAAGCCAGGTGCTTCCCCCATCCCATAGGTGGCGCCTGCCACCAGTGCGGTACGCCCGCGCAAGTTGAATTCCATTCGATCTACCTTTCATCGGTGTGACCGGCTGTTGACGGCCGGCTGCGGGTTAGCGGGCGTCAGGCTGGTTCGAACACAAGCAATGCCGCATCCCCTCGGTACACGATCTTCGCCTGCACCGGCATGCCAATGCGCACGGCCTCCGGCTCGATGCCCTCCACACAACTCAGCATGCGCACACCTTCTTCCAGATCGATCACTGCGACGTTGTAGCTGGGCGTGGGCGATTTCTGGCGCACCACGGTAGTGGAATAAACCGTGCCCTTCCCGCAGGCTTCGACCCACTCCAGATCGCGCATCCCGGTAACCGGCTCAGCCACCCGCGGGTAGAAGACATAGCGGCCGCTGCCGCGGCTGCGCTGGATCATCAAGCGGCCCTCGGCCAGGAATTTCTGATAATCGACTTCAGGACAAAGAGAGTCCATTCCCCGCTCCTCCAAATCGTTTTGCCATGGGCTCGCGCCGAATCGAGCCGCTCTGTCGGGCCAAAATGGAACAAATAACCGAACACTGTTCCAAATCTTAAACGCACTGGGAGCGCGCTGTCAACGGCGGGAAAGCCCTGCCGCGCCCCGCCGCGCAAGGCTGAAACTACATCCCGACCAAATTTTCGACGCACCTCGGACAAACCCGCGGGAGCCGGTTTCAGCGCTTGACGATCACCTGACCCTTCGTTTAATTTATCGAACATTGTTCATAAACGTGAAGACTTCGAATGTGATCAGGAAGTGGTCGGCGGGGGCGACGTATCCCCACTCCGGAGACGAATCCGGGGGGCCGGCCCGAAAAAACCGTAAGCAAGAGAGCTCGAAGTGACATACGAACTAACAGACGACCAGCTTCAGATCCGCGACCTCATCCGTCGCGTCGCAAGGGAGCGCGTGGCGCCGCGGGCCGACGAGATCGACCGTACGGCCGGGTATCCGCACGACATGTACGCACTGCTCAAGGAACTGGGCCTCTTCACGTTGCCGTTTCCCGAAGCGTACGGCGGCGCCGGGAGTTTGATGTCGGCCTGCATCGCCGTCGAGGAGTTCGGGCGGGTTTGCTACAACACGGGCTATCTGCTGGTCGTGCAATGGACACCGTTCGGAGCCATTCTTGAAGGCGGCACGGAAGAGCAGAAGGCCCGCCTTCTGCCGGGGCTCGCCTCCGGTGACTTACGCGGTGCTCTCTCCATTACCGAAGCGCAAAGCGGCTCCGACGTTTCGGGCATTCGCACGACAGCGCGCCGCAAGAACGGCGGCTATGTGCTCAACGGCTCCAAGATCTGGTGCACGAATTCGCATATCGCCGACTTCATTCTCGTCGCCGCCAGGACGCTCGACGAGGAAGGACAGGCGCTGGGGATCAATCTTTTCATCGTCGATCGCAACACGCCGGGCCTGACGATCGGCAACGAAGAAGACAAGATGGGCGCGCGCGGCGTGGCGTCGTGCCCCCTTTATTTCGACGATACCTTCATCCGCGCGGAAGACCGTCTCGGGCCGGAAGGCGGCCAGGGGTTCAAGGTGGCAATGGAGGCGCTCAACACGAGCCGTCCCATCGTGGCCGCGCGCGCGGTTGGCATCGCGCAGGGCGCGATCGATCACACCGTCAAATTCATTCAGGACCGCGTTGCATTCGGCCAGAGCATCAGCAACTTTCAGGGTGTGCGCTGGATGATCGCTGACATGGTCACCCAGACCGAGGCCGCGCGCCAACTCGTCTATCGCACGGCGTCGCTCGTCGATGCGGGCGTTAGCGGCCGTGAACTCGCCCCAATGGCGGCGATGGCGAAGATGTTCGCGTCGGATGTCGCCATGAAGGTCGCGACCGATGCCGTGCAGCTATTCGGCGCCGCAGGCATCTCCAACGAGTACCCGATCAACCGTTATTTCCGCGACGCGAAGGTGGTGCAGATCATCGAAGGCACCAACCAGATCCAACGCAACATCGTCGCGGACAGCGTGCTGGGCCGCATCAGGAAGAACTGACAACGACAGCTCAGCTAACAGCCGAGCCGACAACGACAGAGGACAGGCAATGGAAGAAATCGAAACGGTTGGTCTGGGAATTCACTGGGAGGACCTGCCCGTTGGACGCAAATTCAAGACCGTGGGCCGCACGGTGACCGAAACGGATGTCGTGAATTTTGTTTCGGTGACAGGCATGCTGGAAGTTCTGTTCACCAACACCGAGTTTCTTCGCGAGCAGTCGGCCATCAAGGGGCGCGTCGCGCCGGGCGCGCTGGTCTTCACGCTGATGGAAGGGCTGCTCACGCAGGCCACCATGCAGGGCGTCGGCTTCGCGTTCCTCAACATGGAACTCGACATCAAAGGCCCGACCTATGTGGGCGACACGATTCACGTGGAATGCGAGGTGATCGAATGCAGGCCTAGCAAGGGGCGCCCCGGACTTGGGCTGGTGCGCACCCGCAACCGCGTGATCAGGCAGGACGGCACGGAAGTGATGGTGTACACGCCGCTCAGACTCGTTAAAGGCAAGGGATACAAGGCCTGAGCATGGAAAATCCCCAACAACCCCTGGAACCGGCGACCGGCCCGTTAGCCGGTGTCCGCGTGATCGACCTGACCATCAACGTGCTCGGTCCGGTCGCCACGCAGCTACTCGGCGACATGGGCGCGGACGTCATCAAGATCGAACCGCCCGAAGGCGACCAGAACCGCAAGAATGGCCCTGGCCGCAATCCCGACATGGCAGTGTTCTATACGATCATGAACCGCAACAAGCGCAGCGTGATCCTGAACCTGAAGCAGGCCGAATGCCGCGAAGCGCTGCTCAAGCTCGTCGAGACCGCCGACGTCATCGTGCACAGCATGCGCCCGAGTGCCGCCGAGCGCCTCGGCATCGACTATGAAACCGTGCGGGCGCGCAACCCACGCATCGTGTACGCGTCGGGTGCCGGCTATCGAATCGACGGACCCTACAAGGACCGCCCCGCTTTCGACGACGTGATTCAGGGCGAAACCGGCATTGCCGCGATGAACCGCGACGCGGACGGCTCGCCGCGGTACTTCCCCACCGTGATCGTCGACAAGTTCTGCGGCTACGTGCTGGCGTCGTCGATCGGCATGGCGCTCTATCACCGCGAGCGGACCGGTGTCGGCCAGCTCGTCCATGTGCCGATGTTCGAAACAATGCTGCAATTCAATCTTTTCGAGCATCTTTGGGAAGGTGCGCTGGGCTCCAATGACGGAACCGGCCTGGGCTATCCGCGCATGTTCTCGCCGCACCGCCGGCCCTACGCGACAAAAGACGGGCATATCTGCCTGCTCGCCGTGAATAACGAGCAATGGCGCCGCGTGCTGTGCGCAATCGATGCAGCGCATCTGCTCGACGACCCGCGCTTTCACCACATGGCCGAGCGTATGCGCAACATCAGCGAGCTGTATCGCATCGTCGGCGACGCCATCCGCAACAAGACGACTGCGGAATGGAATGCGATCTTCGCCTCGGCAGACGTGCCGCACGGTCCCGTGCGCGACCTGAAAGACCTGATGCACGACGCGTACATCAAGGAGACCGGGTTCTTCCAGCGCTTCGAGCACCCGACCGAAGGCGACATGGTCATGACCTCGATACCGGTGCACTTCTCCGAGTCGCCCGGCAACGTTCGCTATCTGCCGCCGAATCTCGGCGAGCACAGCATCCAGGTTCTGGTCGAAGCGGGATATAGCGCGGACGAAGCGAGCGCGCTCCTCGCCCGGGCCACAGGAAGGGGCGAAGCCGTATCGGAAGCGCTGAGCAAGGATTAACTGGCGCGACAGCGCCTCGCACATCACGGAGGGAATCAATGAAGGGGCTCAAGGAGAAGGTCGTCGTCGTCACTGGCGCGGCAGGTGGGATCGGAACCGCCATCAGCAGACGATTCGGCGACGAAGGTTCGACCGTCGCGTTGTTCGACCTGAACGAAGAAGGCGCCGTGCGTGTCGCGGCGGAAATCGAGGCGGCGGGCGGCAAGGCGCGAGCCTACCGCGTCGACATCACGGATCACGAAGGTGTGCATGCCGCGGTGGCGAGAGTCGAGGAAGAACTGGGACCGATCGAGGTTCTCGTGAACAACGCCGGCTGGGACATGGGTGCGTTCTTCCTGCAAACCGAGAAGCCGTTCTGGGACAAGGTGGTGGCGATCAATCTGTACGGACCGCTGAACATGCACCATGCCGTGCTGCGACGGATGGCCGAACGCGGCCGTGGCCGCGTCGTCAACATCTCGTCGGATGCGGGACGCGTGGGCTCCTCGATGGAAGCGGTGTACTCGTTCTGCAAAGGCGGCCTCATCGCCTTCACGAAGACGATGGCACGCGAAATGGCCCGCCAGATGATTCCCGTCAACGTCGTTTGCCCCGGCCCGACCGCGACCCCGCTTCTCGACAACCTCGCGCAGGGCGAGAAAGGCGAGCGCATCAAGGCCGCCCTCGTGAAGGCCGTGCCGTTCGGCCGCATGGGCGAACCTGGCGACATCCCGGGGGTGGTGGCCTTTCTCGCGAGTGACGACGCCGCGTTCATCAGCGGTCAGGTCATCAGCGTGTCGGGCGGTCTGACGATGGCTGGATAAACGGCTCCGCGAACGCAATCAACCAACAACATTGGAATACGACATGGAATTCAAGGACATCGGCTATCAGGAGGCGGACGGGGTCGCGACGATCACCATCAATCGCCCGAAGGTGTACAACGCATTCAGCGCCAACACCGTTGAGGAGCTCATCAAGGCCTTCGGCCTCGCGGGATGGAACAAGGATATCGGCGTCGTGGTGCTCACGGGCGCCGGCGACAAGGCGTTCTGCACCGGCGGCGACCAGTCCGGCGACGGCTACACCGGGCGCGGCACCGTCGGTCTGCCGATCGAGGAACTGCAAAGCATCATCCGCGACATTCCGAAGCCCGTGATCGCACGCGTGAACGGCTATGCAATCGGCGGCGGCAACGTGCTGGTGACGCTCTGCGATCTCGCCATCGCTGCCGAGACCGCGGTCTTCGGTCAGGTCGGCCCGAAGGTCGGGTCGGTCGATCCGGGCTTCGGCACCGCCTACCTCGCGCGCATCGTCGGCGAGAAGCGCGCGCGCGAAATCTGGTACCTGTGCCGCAAATACAGCGCGAAACAGGCGCTCGACTGGGGTCTCATCAACGCCGTCGTGCCCGCGGAACAACTCGACGCCGAAACGAAGAAGTGGTGCGACGAGATTCTGCAGATGAGCCCCACCGCTATTGCGCTCGCCAAGCGCTCGTTCAATATCGATACCGAGAACATCCGCGGCATCGGCGCGTTCGCGATGCAGGCGCTTGCGATGTACTACGACACCGACGAATCGAAGGAAGGCGGCAATGCGTTCCGCGAAAAGCGCAAGCCGGAGTTTCGCAAGTACGTGAAGTGACCGGCGGAAATGCCCGCAGGGCGACGCTCAGCGTCGGCGTCGCCCTTTGCGCATACGCGCGCCGAAGTTCAGTATTTGCGGAAGTTCACGCCGACACGCGTGCCAAGCCCCGGGAGCCGGTTCAGTGTCAACATGAGAACCGTTCCGTCACTCTGCACGCCGAGCAGATCGGTTGCTTTCGCGTTCATGGCAATGCCTCGAAAGGGTTCACGCCGCCGCGACCAATGCCTCGTGCTGAATCTGGCGTGCGTAGCGATTCAGGTGATAGTCCGCGTTGCCGAACAATGCGTCGAGCACCAGATGACGGCGATAGTGATGGCCCACCTTGTATTCATCCGTGATGCCGTAGCCACCGTGCAACTGGATACCCTGTTGCGTGACGAACTTCGCGCTACGAGTGGTCTGTGCCTTGCAGCCCGAGATTTCGACGCTCCGGTTCTCCCTGTCGTCGCTGATAGAGAGCAACGCACGGTGCAGTGTTGCGCGCGCCTGCATCGCTTCGATCGCCATGTCGGCCATCCGGTGTTGCAGCGCCTGGAAGCTGCCAATCGCCACCCCGAACTGCCTGCGCGTTTTCAAGTACTCCGACGCGAGCTCGATAGCGTCTTCCATATCGCCCACCAGTTCGGCACAGATCGCAACGACCGCTTCGTCAACGGCGGCCTGCAGTCCTTCGAACGCTCGCCCAGCCTCACCCAGAACATTCGATTCTGCGACGATCACACCATCGAGCAGCAAGTCGGCAGATGGCGTGCCGTCGAGCAACGCGCAAGTCTTCAGCGTCACGCCTGCCTGCTTCGGATCGACGACGAAAACCCCGATGCCGTCCGTAGCATCGGCTGCACCCGCCGCGCGAGCGACGACGAGCAGACGGTCTGCAACGGGCGCTCCAACCACGAGCGTCTTATAGCCGTCCAGCCGCCACGACCCGTCCTCTGTCTTCTTCGCGGTGGCCGTCACGTAATGCACCTGACCCCGCGCTTCACGTTCACTTTGCGCGACTGCATAGACAGTCTCGCCCGAAACGATCTCGCCAAGTATCGCCTCGCGCTGCCCGTCTCGCCCGCAGCGCGTGACAAGTGACGCAGGAAACACACCACACATCACGTATGGCTCCAGCACCAGCGCGCGCCCGATCTGCTCGGCCACGATGGCGCTTTCGACTGACGAGAAACCGAGCCCGCCCAATTCATCCGGCACCGCGACACCGAGCCAACCCATTTCGCCGAAGGTACGCCACGTCTCGCGCGAAAATCCGCCTCCTTGCGAAGCAAGATTGCGACGATGTTCGAACGTATAGCTCTTTTGCAAGAAGCGTTGCGCGCTTTCCTGCAACATCCGCTGTTCGTCGCTCAACTCGAAGTCCATGCTGCACCCTCTTTATGCCGGCAATTGATGCGATCCCACGTCTCGGGGATCGAAGACCGTTCGTGACTCGATACGGCGTCAAAGATCGAACAGTGCTTTGGCGATGATGTTTCGCTGAATTTCGGCCGTCCCGCCATAGATCGAGCAAGCCCGCCGATAGAAGACCTCTGCCGCCAGGCCTGGCGCGTATTCAGGTCCGATGAACTGGGCCTCGCGCAGCTCTCGCTCTTCATTCGGATGGGGATAGAACACGGCGCCGTAATCGCCGATCACCTCCAGCAGCATCTCCGTGAGCTTCTGATGGAGTTCGGATCCGCGCACTTTGAGCATGGATCCGATCGCCATACCGCCACTGCGCTCGTCTATCCCTTGATGCAGGATTTTCTGCACCGCCATGTCGATAGCGCGAACCTCCAATTCGTGCTGCGCCAAACGTGCCGCAAACGTCGGATCCCGGATCAATGGCTTGCCGGCCATCCGTTCGCGCGAGGCGTAGTGCCGGATCTTGCGCAGATAGCGCTTGAGGGCAGGCGCTTCAGCGCCAAGAAACGCCCGCTCGTTAAAGAGCAGAAACTTGGTGTATCCCCACCCCTTGTTGACCTCGCCGATAAGGTTTTCAGCGGGCACGCGCACGTTGTCGTAGAAGACTTCCGCCAGGTGATGGCAGCCATCGAGCGACGCGATCGGCCGCACGGTAACGCCCGGCGACGACATGTCGAGCAGCAGGAAGGAAATGCCCTTTTGTGGCTTCGCTTCGCTATCCGTGCGGACCAGCACGAAATTCCATTGACCGTAGGCGCCGAAGCTGGTCCAGATCTTCTGTCCATTGACGATGTAGTGATCTCCATCGCGAACCGCCGTCGTACGTAGCGATGCAAGATCGGAACCCGAGCCCGGCTCTGAAAAACCCTGTACCCAGAACACTTCACCACGCTGGATAGGAGGAAGAAAGCGCCGCTTCTGCTCTTCGTTGCCAAACTCGCAAATCACGGGTCCGACGAGCGACACGCCCGCCTGATTCTGTATCGGTGCGCCTGCCAGATAGCATTCTTCCTCGAAGATGTAACGCTGCATCGCGGTCCACCCCGTGCCGCCGTCAGCAACCGGCCAATGCGGCACTGACCAGCCGTGCGTTTCGTGCAAGATGCGAGTCCAGCGCTGTGAATCGTCGTCACCTGCCAGAAAGCCCTGCTGCCCGCGAAAGGCGAGGTCGGCCGGCAAATGCTCGTTGAGGAACGCACGAACTTCTTTGCGGAACGCGATGTCCGCGGGATCTACGCGAAAATCCATGGTTTAGCTTCCAGCGTTTTCAGTACGTTGAACCGCGGCGCGCGCCTCGATCTGCGCCCGCTGCTGCGCCAGCGTTGCCGACCAATGTGCGCGGCGTGGGCGGCACGCAATAAAGCTCGTCCACGACAGCGCGCCGTCGCTCGAGCACATTGCGTTGGCTGATTGCGCTCTTTGCACTCAATTCGCCGTTATCGAGCGTCGGCTGCTCGCTTTCGAGCACGATGCGCGCAATGCGCGTAGAGCTGCCGCCAGGACGCGCGGCGAGCTGGTCGAGTCCGGTCTGGAAGAACGCGCGCACGCCGCGGCTGTTGATGATCTGGTCGGCGCCCGGCATCGGATCGTGAAGGTCGTCGCAAAGCGCACGGCACGCTTCGATGTCAGGGAAGACGAGCGCGCTCAGGTAGTCGCGGTCGTGCCCGGCAATCACGATATCCCGCGCATACGGGCCCAACACGTTCAGCGCGTACAGTCGCAACTCGGCGACGTTCACCCAAGTGCCCGAGGACAGCTTGAAATTTTCCGCAATGCGTCCGTCGAAGCGCAGTCCCAGTTCGAGGCGCTGCGGGTCGATGAACGTTGCTGCGTCACCGGAGCGGAAATAGCCTTCCTCGTCGAACGCGGCGGCGGTGCGCTCGGGATCTTTCCAATAGCCGGGCGTCACACAGTCGCCGAGGAAACGGATTTCCAGCTTCGCGCCGACCGGCGCCACCTTCACTTTGACGCCGGGCACGGGCAACCCCGCAATCGCTTCCCGTCGCGGATCCCAGGCCGCCGATAGCGGCGTTGGGCCTGCTTCCGTGCTGCCGATGCCCGACATGATGAGCACACGCTGGCCGATGGTACGCACCGCGAGCTCGTCGAGTTGAGCCCAGATGTATTTCGGCAGACTTGCGCCGCCGTAGTAGATGAGCGCGAGTTTGCTAAAGAATTTCTCGCGCAGTGCCTTGTCCGCCTGCAGATGCGGAATGAGCGAGGCCAACCCTTGCGGCGTATTGAGGTAGACCGCCGGCGCGATTTCACGCAATGCCTGCACCGTTGGGCCAATTTCCTCCGGCGTTGGCTTGCCTGGGTCCAGGTAGTAAGTCCCCCCGCCGTACAGCACCATGCCGAAGTTATGCGTGCCGCCAAAGGTGTGATGCCAGGGCAGCCAGTCGACGAGATCCGATGGCCCGTCCTGAAGAAACGCGAACACCTGGGCGACTTGCTGTCGATTGCTGCACAACATGCGCTGCGAATAGATCACGCCTTTCGGTGCGCCTGTCGTTCCCGAAGTAAACATGATCTTGCCCACCGTATCCGGGCCGACTGCCTTGAACGCCTTGTCGACGTCGGCTGTAACCGGCGTCTTCAGCCACTGCGCGACGCGCGAACCGCCACGACCCTCCGGCAACGGACCGACGACGACACATTCCACGTCGCCGAACACCTCACGCAATGCGCGGCCATACTGCGCGCCGTCCTCCGCGAAGACGAGGCCGGGCGTGCATACGGCCGCGAGTTGCCTGAGCTTCGAAAAGTCCTGCGATAACAGCGAATACGCGGGCGTCACCGGGATATAGGGAATCCCGACGTGCAATGCGGCGAGCGCGAAGAGCGCGTGTTCAAAGCTTCGATCGGAAAGAATCATCAACGGACGAGACGGCGACAATCCTCGATCGAGCAGCGCCTGCCCCAGCGCACGCGCACCGTCGAACGCCTGCCGGTAGGTCAGAGACTCCCATGACTTGCCGTCCGGCGTCCGCCGCGCAAGCAACGCGCGCTCGGGCGTGACGCTCGCCCAGTGTTCGAGCCGCTCCGTCAAGCGGATCGGATACGCCTGGAGCGGTTCCTTCAGTTCATACACGACGCTTCCGTCTGGCCTTCGCTCGACGATGGCATCCATGCTGCCGACGCGAATCGGGCGAAACGGCACATCCATCAGGGCGTCGTGCGAAGCCGTACCTGCATCCATCTGAGTCGTCCTGTTGTTATCTGGCAAGTCATGTCCCGCGAGCGCTCGCATCGCCTTCCGATACCTGGAAATGTTGCGGGCCAAGTTCAACCAATAATTGAACGTCGATCATCTTGCTGAACCAGAATAACGCGAAATCCCAGCCACGTCTATCCGTTGTCACCCACAAGGAAGGCCTGATAGCACACACGCAATCTGGCGCGAATGACGTGCGCGATGTCCGGCACGATCGCAGCCTTGCGCATCGCGCAACAACGTGGACAGAAAACAAGAAATGCGCTACTTTCTGAACGCCATTCGTATTGTTAAACATGACACCGGATCGTAACCGATTACCGGAACCAAGGAGCCATCATGTCGGAAGAGGTTGTCGTCACCGCTGCCGTTCGCACCGCTATTGGAGACTTCGGTGGCGCGCTATCGAGCATTCCGCCCACGACGCTAGGCGCAACGGTCGTTCGCGCGCTGCTCGAGCGTTCGAATCTGCCGGGTAAAGAGGTGGGTCACGTGGTGTTCGGCAACGTGATCCATACCGAGCCTCGCGACATGTATCTCGCGCGCGTCGCCGCGATGGAAGGCGGCGTCAGCGCGGACGCACCGGCGCTGACGCTCAACAGGCTATGCGGCTCCGGCCTTCAGGCAATCATCTCCGCTGCGCAAGCCATCGCGCACGGCGACACGGAAATTGCGATCGGCGCTGGTGCAGAAAGCATGTCGCGCGCAGCATACGTTGCGAGCGGCGCGCGTTGGGGTTCGCGCATGGGCGACATCCGCCTGATCGACATGATGGTCGGTGCGTTGACCGATCCGTTCAGCGCTTGCCATATGGGCGTAACCGCAGAGAACGTCGCAAAGAAGTACGGCATTTCGCGCGACGACCAGGACCTGCTCGCCGTCGAATCGCACCGGCGCGCTGCGCAAGCTATTCATGACGGCAACTTCCGCGAGCAGATCGTGCCCGTAGCACTGCGCACGAAAAAGGGCGAAGCCGTTTTTGACACCGATGAGCATGTGCGGTCGGGCACGACCATCGCCGATCTCGCCAAATTGCGCCCGGCGTTCCAGAAAGACGGTACGGTGACGGCCGGCAATGCGTCGGGTCTCAACGACGGCGCGGCTGCAGTCCTGCTGATGGCCCGTCGCACCGCCGAACAACGGGGCCTTCGTCCGCTTGCGCGACTCGTTTGCTGGGCTCACGCGGGCGTCGATCCGCAATACATGGGCATCGGCCCGGTCCCTGCGACACGCAAGGTGCTGCAGCGCGCGGGTTTGACCGTCGCAGATCTCGATGTGATCGAAGCGAACGAGGCGTTTGCCGCTCAAGCTTGCGCCGTGGCGAAGGAGCTGGAATTCGACAGCGCTAAGGTCAACCCGAACGGATCGGGCATCGCGCTCGGCCATCCGATCGGCGCAACCGGCGCCGTCATTGCGGTCAAAGCCATTCACGAGTTGCATCGTTGCGGTGGGCGCTATGCGCTCGTGACAATGTGCATCGGCGGAGGTCAAGGCATCGCGGCCATCTTCGAGCGCATTTAGGGCTTCGCACAGCGTTATCCATTCAACCAGAGGGACAAACGTGGTACGCCCCGAACAACGACCCCGCTTCTGAGAAACGTGATGCGGTTGACCGCCAGCAACAGCGGCTTGATGACGGGCCCAGGCACGAATAGCTACATCGTCGGCACGGTGGCGACCGGCTTCATCGTGATCGATCCGGGGCCGGACGACCAGGCGCATCTTCAACGCATCTTCGCAGCTACGGGCGGCGCTATTCGAATGATCGTCTGCACGCACTCCCACGTGGACCACGCACCCGGGGCGAGGCCACTGCAGTCCATGTGTCCGCACCAGCCACCAGTCCTCGGTCGGTCGGCCGGGCCTGCCGACAGGGCAAGCCATCACTTCGTTCCGGACCGCGAATTGCTCGATGGCGATTTGCTGACACTTGCGCATGACGGCGAGACGCATCGATTGCTCGTCGTCTCGACACTGGGGCACGCAAGCAACCACGTGTGCCTGGTCCTTCTGGAAGACGGACTGCTATTCAGCGGCGATCACATTCTGAATGGCAGCACGACCATCATCGATCCTCCCGACGGCAACATGACGGCGTACCTTACGTCACTCGACCGGTTGAACGCGATTTGCACCGAACGTGACATCGACTTTATTCTGCCCGCCCATGGGTACGTGCTGGACCGACCGCATGACCAGATCGGCCGCCTCAAGGCACACCGTCTCGCCCGGGAAGCAAAGATCGCCGGCGCGGTAAAGGCACTGCCGACCGGTTCGATCGACGACTGGCTGCGTCTTGCTTATACCGATGTTCCCGAAAGGCTCTGGCCAGCGGCATCCCGGTCGCTGCTGGCGCATCTCGAACGACTCGACGAACAAGGTGGTCCGACTTCGCAGGCCTGATTGCGATCGTAATACATGCATCGGCTGCCGCGCCCGCTAAAACCGGGGGCGCGGTCAGCCTTGTTCGACGGCCGTCTTGTTGCGGACTCAGCTCTCTTCTACAAGCGCGGCCAGCCGGCCATGAATGAGTGCGCGCGCCTCGGCGACCATCCGACTCACGAGTTCCGCGCAGGTGGGAATGTCCTCGATAAGCCCGATTGCGAGGCCGGCCGGAAACGTTCCGTCTTCGGTGTCACCCGTCTCGTACACTCGCTTACCGCGCTCACCGCTCACGAGCGGCTTGAGATCCGCAAACGTCACCCCCTCTTTTTGCTCGAGTTCCAACACCTGCTCCGCTACCGAATTCCTGAAGATACGCGACGTGTTCTTCAGCGTGCGGAAGATCAACGCCGTATTGCGCTCGTCATGCTCTACGAGCCTGCGCTTGACGTTCTCGTGAATCGGCGCCTCCCGCGTTGCCATGAAGCGCGTACCCATATTGATCCCATCCGCGCCGAGCGCGAGCGCGGCGACCATGCCGCGCGCATCGGCAATGCCGCCTGACGCAAGCATCGGAATATGCAGTTTCGCGGCCGCGGCCGGCAACAGGATCAGATTGGGCACGTCGTCCTCGCCCGGATGTCCGGCGCACTCGAATCCGTCCACGCTCACGGCGTCGCAGCCCAACGCCTCCGCTTTCAGCGCATGACGCACCGACGTGCACTTGTGGATGACCTTGATTCCCGCAGCCTTGAATGCGGGCATATATGGCTCGGGATTGCGTCCCGCCGTCTCGACGATCTTCACACCGTTCTCCACGACCGCTTGCACGTACTCGTCGTACGGCACTGGCTTGATCGTCGGCAGAATGGTCAGGTTGACGGCGAACGGCTGATCCGTCATTGAGCGAACCCGAGCGATCTCGTTGCGCAGCGCCTCGGGCGTGGGCTGCGTCAGAGCGGTGATGGTGCCGAGCGCACCGGCGTTCGAGACGGCGGCGGCAAGTTCAGCGCGACCCACCCACATCATGCCCCCTTGAACAATGGGGTATCGAATCCCAAGCAGCTCTGTAATGCGCGTTTTCATGTGCTGATCCCTGTGTAAGTGCAACCTAATCTTTCGACCGGCAATGGTCGAAAGCCGCGTGCAAGATGCGCCGGTCGTTTGTATTTGCGAACACCGTGCAATTATATACACTTCATCCACATCACCGACACTCGTGTGCCGCACTCGCGGACGCCGATGCGATTGCACGAGGCATGAATGATCAGGAGAGTTGATGAACAAACGAGACAATCAGATTGGCGCCGAGGAAGCGTCGATTCGCCCCACGCGGGACCAGGCGGAAGAAGCCGTGCGCACGCTGATCCGATGGGCCGGTGACGATCCCGAAAGGGAAGGTCTCATTCAAACACCCGCACGGGTCGCGCGCGCGTACCGCGAGTTCTTCTCGGGCTATGACTCCGATCCGATGCAGATTCTCGCCACCACGTTTTCCGAAGTGGATGGCTACGACGAGATGGTGGTGCTAAAGGACATCCGTTTCGAGAGCTACTGCGAACACCATATGGTGCCCATCATCGGACGTGCGCACGTTGCCTACTTGCCCGAGCATCGCGTGGTCGGCATCTCCAAACTCGCCCGCCTCGTCGATGTCTATGCCAAGCGCCTACAGATTCAGGAGAAGATGACCGTTCAGATCGCCGATGCGCTGAACACCGTGCTCCAGCCGAAGGGAGTCGCTGTCATTCTCGAAGCTGCGCATCAGTGCATGAGTACGCGAGGCGTGCAAAAGCCCGGCGCATCGCTGGTGACGAGCCGAATGCTGGGCGCATTCCGTGACGATCCTTCCACTCGCCGCGAGTTTCTGTCGATTGTCGGTCACAGCACGATTGCGCCATTGCCCAATAGCTGAAAGCCAACGTCGGCTTCCTGCCGACGTTGGCTTTCATGGCAAATCGATGCTGGGATCCGTGGCAAGCGTCGTTGCAGGCTTGCGTCTGGCCTTAAACCTCGCTGGGTTGGCGCGTCTTTAAAGGCCGTTCGTAAGAGACGTCTTCACGATTTCGTGCACTGACGCCATTGCCCATCAGGATTTCGCGCCACGCAGTGGGCACTTCCGCAGGGGTCAGTTCGTTGATCGCTTCGGAGATGCAGACGCGGGCGGCAATCGCCCATACGCCGTCACGCTTTTCGAAGCGGTCGATATAGCGCCCCACCGCTAGCGTGTCTGGCTTGACGCGATTTTCTCCAAAGAAAAGCCAGTACGTCTCCCCGTGCGCCTCGTCGCCCTGCAATTCGACGCTGTGATTGAACACCATATGGTGGTGCGACAACTGATGCTCGGTATGGTACGCAAAGGCCCAGTCGACGAATTCCTCTGCATCTCCGACGAATGCGCCGTGGTCGTCGATCGCGTCCGGATGGTACGCCGACAGCGTCAACTTCCGGTCCATGCGATCGACCCCGCGGCAATAGCGGTGCACGCATTCGAGTATGTCCTGCTTATCCAACAGTGCTTCGACGCGTGCGCTCAGTTCTTCATTCATGGCTTCTACCGTTAGATAGTCATGGCGACAAAAAAGACGACCGCACCGATCACGGCGCCAATGAAGCAACAATCCTCGCCTGTCGACAAATCGGCTTCCTGCGCTCGCGCACGGCTCGCAATCGCACATCCGATGATGCCCGCCAATGCCGTCGCCCCGAGCACGGCAAACATCATCACGACGTCGAAGAGTGCGGACCGGCCTAGCTCTTCCATGCGCACATCGCGTTGCAGCAGCCAGACCGCGGCGGCCGAAATCGACAGGAGAATGAGTGGGAGCCATACTCTACGCGCTTCCCGAGCGCTCTCGCGAGTCAGCGTTTTCATCGCGCCCGGCCCTCCGTCCGCAGCTTGCCCAGAGCACGAGGCGCCACCGCGCCCAACACGCGCGCCGCCCAATTCGATTGTTTTGCGCGAGCCAATTCGTCCGACGACGGAGCGCCCTTTTCAGCGCGCTGGCGACGATAGTCGTACGTATAGTCCGCAAGAGGACCACGTAAATCGCTGTCGAGAAAGTACATCGCATGTCTCCGATCAGGCTTATGCCTCTCGGGCGCTTGCATGGCGCCTCTTGATGGATATCCTAGGCCATGGAATATGGTTATGCAACAAGTCGTTCAATTAATGGCGTCGGTGTTTTCACTACCCGACAAGGCACAGACCGACGCGCACGCGCGAGCGCCCGCTGCACACATGGACGTGTGTGCGAACGGGTCGGCAATCAACGGGGGAAAGGGAATTGCAGCGCCAAGCCGCGTTCTCGACGCAGCTTGGCGATTCGAACATGGCACGCAGACGAGTAATCAGGAGACCTGGAAGCCGCCGTCGACAGCGAGAAGCTGACCGGTGACATAGTCCGATGCCGGCGACGCGAAAAACAACACTGCCCTAGCGATATCGGAGGCGACGCCGATGCGGCCCAGCGGCATGCGACCAGGTTGGGTGATCGGCCCGTGAGCCTGATGAACCTTCGTCGATGCGGCCGCGCCCTCGGTTGCCACGCCGCCGGGCAGCACTGCGTTCACGCGAATTCCGTCTGCTGCGAATTCGAGCGCTGCCACCTTGGTGAGGTTGTTGACACCCGCCTTCGACGCGCCGTAGTCGCCGTTGTCGAAAATCACCGGCTGCAGCGAAGCCACCGACGAAATATTGATAATGGAACCGCCGTTTTTGGCACCTTGCATTCGCTTGATCGCTTCGCGCATGCAGAGGAAGGTGCCGCGCAGGTTGATGCCGAGCACCTTGTCCCACTTTTCTACCGACGTTTCGACGAATTGCGTCTTCGGATAGATGCCCGCGTTGTTCACGAGAATGTCGAGGCGCCCAAGCTTCGCCTGCACCGTTTCGTACATCGCAAGAATCGACGATTCATCGCCGATGTCCACCTTGATCGCGATAGCCTTGCCAGACGCACTTTCGATTTGCCTGGCCGTCTGCTGCGCCGCTTCCTCATTCAGGTCCGCCGCGACCACCGCCGCGCCGGCCGACGCCAGCAGCAAAGCCGTCTCGCGGCCGATGCCTGAGCCCGCCCCTGTTACCACCGCCACTTTCTGATCGAGATTGAAAAGACTCGCCACATTCGTGCTCATTGCTCCTCCTTTGGCTCGCCGCGCGAGCGGGTTATTTTCTGAACGTCATTCGCAAAGATAAACACACCACTTTGGAGTGTCAAGATGAACGAGAAGCGGATGACGAAAGGAGCAGCATGGACGAAGCTGTCGAGCAGTGCGATTGCGCGTATCACCCCGTCGCCGGCGACGCGATATCGCGCATGATGTCGAGCATCGAACGGTGGTAGGGCTTGTGAGGTCTATCGGCCCACACCAGCGAAACCTCAGTTTCGCCTGCAGCCGGAACATCCTCGATGTCGACGAAGGCGACACCCTCCACGGGCAGGTATCGCGCCGAGTCCAGCATCAGACCGATGCCCAGTTCATGAGACACGAGGTTGAGCATCGTGTATGGATGGCGCGCTTGCTGGGTCACCCGCGGCGACAGCCCCGCCTCGCAGCGCGCTGTCTCGAACGCAGCGAACAGCGGCTGCGACATCTGCTGAGGGAACATGATGAGCGGGTATCGCGCGAGATCCGCGATACGAATTGAAGGCTGCGCCGCCACGGGCCACTTCGCCGGAACCGCGGCCACCACACGCAGACGCTCGATGACCACGCTTTCCAAACCGGAGACGTCCGCCGAGCTGGTGACTACCACGCCCAGGTCGATGCTGCCGTTTTTCACGCTGGCGACGGTCAAAGCACTGCCGCGCTCGATCAACCGGACGTCAACGCCCGGCCATTGCTTGCGAAGCCCCTGAATGGCTAGCGGCATGATTCGCAGCGCACACATCGGCACGAACGCTACGCTCAGGCTCGCCAGTTCGTCGGCGGCTTGCCGCACGCGCCGCTCGGCCAGCTCCGCTTGCGCGATCAGTGGCTTCGCTTCCGCGAGCAACGCGGCTCCGGCGGCTGTGAGCGAAACGCCTCGCGGTGTACGTTCGAGCAGCTTGATACCGAGCTGCTCCTCCAGCCGCATGATCGACTGGCTGAGCGGCGGCTGCGCCATGCCCAGGCGCGCAGCCGCGCGGCCAAAGTGCTGGGTCTCCGCAACCGCAACGAAGTGTCTGAGATGCCGCAATTCCATGACGTGATATGGCTTTGATATCGGGTGTCCCCAGCATATCGCCTTTGTCCCGTTGCGGTGCACTACGGACGAACCCTGGTCATATCGGGTGCGCACTATCTTGACGTCCAGCACCGTTCAACATACATTTTAGAATGTCGTTCCACAATACGAACAATGACCAACGCGGCTCGGGTGAGTCGCATCCGCTATCAATAGCCGCGCCGCCGCGGTTAAACAGGAGACACAAGTGAAGAGCCTCGAAGAAAAACTCGCCTATGGCTTAAAGGTATTCGGCGAAATCATGGGTGAAGACAAGGCAGCCGGCTTACGTTCCGCAAGCGAGTCCACCGGCTTCGGATCCGACATTTCACGCCTTGCCATCAACTACGCGTTCGCGGATGTCTGGGGCGACGACAAACTCGAGCGCAAGCAGCGCAGCCTCGTCACGCTGGGCATTCTCATCGCCAGCCGGCAGACGCTCGAACTGAAGAACCACGTCCGCATTGCCGTGCGCAATGGTCTGAGCGCACGCGAACTCGAAGGGGTGCTGATTCAGGCGCTTCCGTATGCCGGGTTCCCCGCCGTCGCCTCCGCTACCACGGCCGTTCTGGAGACACTGCGGGAACTTGGCATCGACACCACGACCCGCACTTCGGAAGAACGCGGATTGCTGTGAGCCGACATCAGAGCGCCCCCGCGACCAAAGGAGACAATTTATGAGCACACCAAGCGTGGATATCGTGCCGACGATGCGCGAATTCAACGTTTCCAATGGCCTGCTCGGCAATCACGCCGAGTTGCAAGAACGCTGGAACGAAGACGGCTACCTGTTCTTTCGCGACGTTCTCGACCACGAGCCGCTGGAGCGCATGCGCGGTCTGCTTGTTGATCACCTCGACAGCAACGGCTTCGTGGACCGCAACGACCGAGACGTGCGATGGACTGGCAAAGACCGCGAAAATTTCAGCTTTTTTCCCGTGAAGGCGATGAACGAGCAGGGTGCGGCACGCACCGTGATGGAAGACCCCGCAGTTCGTGCATTCTTTCAGCGGCTGTTCGGCGTACCGCTTTATTGGGTACCTTTCACCGAATACCGCACGTCGCCGCCCGCTATCGACAAAAGCCGCACACGGTTCGACTTCATTCATGAAGATGCGATCTACAGCGACCGCCTCGATTTCATCATTTGCTGGATTCCGCTCAGCGATATCGATGCGCAAGTCGGCGGACTGGCCGTAGCGGAAGGATTGCATAGGCTTCCGTGCCTGCACAGGAAGGACGGCGACAAGATCGTTCCCATCGATCTCGCGAGCGTGCCAGAAGACGCATGGCGCCGCACGAACTACCGCTTGGGCGACGTCCTGTTGATGAGCCGACGCACGCCGCACTCTGGTCTCAGCAATCATTCGGACCGTTTTCGTCTGTCACTCGACACGCGCATCCTGCCGCACGGCGGAAGTTTCCCGTTTGAGCCCCGCCTGCCCTATGTGGGCACGCTGACGTCGATCGCATCGGACCAGATCGTTGTGCGCGACGCGCATGGTGAACATGTGTTGCGACTCGACGACACGAGTTATCTGCGCGGCCTCCAGGGCAACCGCCTGCGCGGAGACGAAATTGCCGGGGTTTATCAGCCGGGATCCGAGGTGATCGTTGCACATGAAGGCGCCCTCGTTCAAACGCTGCGCCCGCAGCATTGATCGTGGTGTCAGGGGCAAAGACGAAGCTTCGTCTTTGCCCCTCGCGCCATTCGCCTTGCTCTCTGGCGTGGCAGCTCTGAAGCATCGATCACTGGCATCCTTTGCTCGTTGATTTATGAACATCGTGCTAATATCGGAACGAATGCTTGTGAGCAACCAGGCCGCGAGCCTGCAATGGCTGTCACAGGGTTAGCGGCATCGCGCGCAAGCCGCCCAGGCGTGATACGCCTGGCCAACGTCTAAGGTTCGACCTCGGGACAAGTCATGATCGATTCATCCGCCGCGGTACTCGTCATCGGCGCCACTGGCGCACAAGGAGGCGCCGCGGCTCGCCATCTTCTTGCGGCTGGACGCAAGGTACGCTTCCTGACACGAAATCCAGACTCGCCGGCTGCGCGGGCACTCGTCGACATGGATGCGCAGGCGCTACGGGGAGATCTGGACGACCGCGACTTGCTCGCAAAAGCGATGGAGGGCGTCGGTTCCGTCTTCTCCGTTCTCCTGCCTGATTTTGATCGCAGCGACAGGGAACGCCGCCAGGGTTTTGCGCTCGTCAACGCAGCGCGCAACGCGGAGGTCCCGCAGTTCGTTCACACCTCCGTGGCGCAGGCCGGCAATCATGAGACGTTTCCTGGCTGGAGCGAGCAACGTTGGAACCGAAAATACTGGACGGACAAATGGGACGTGGAAGAGGCCGTTCGCGCCGCGGGTTTCGAATCGTGGACGGTCTTGCAACCGGCATTCATGATGGACAATCTCGCTGAGCCGAAAACGGGCGCGATGTTTCCGCACCTTCGCGAAAGCTTGCTGCTCAGCGCGTTGCTACCCGACGCACGACTCGACTGGATTGCCGCCGACGACGTGGGCGCGCTCGCGGCCAGCGCGCTAAACGATCCGCAACGCTGGCACGGTGAGACTGTGCCGCTGGCGTCGGAAAGACTCACGATGTCTGAAGTTGTGAATCGCCTGAACAACGTTCTGGGCGCACAGATCAACGTTTTGCACGTGTCACCGGATGAAGCCCGAGCAATGGGTCTCGCACCCGGATGGGTGAATGCACAGGAATGGATCAATGCGGTCGGGTACCGCGTCGATATCGATTCGCTTTCCAAACGTGGTGTCCAGCTCACCCCGATGGTGGACTGGATCGATGCGAATCGACAGCACATCGTACTCGCATAGCTGGTCGATGGACCGCGTGTGCGAGCCTCAGGTAACGGAAAATCCGCAATGAACGATCGTGTCCCCTCATGGTTCGACCACGCCATGGCCCAGCCGCGTCGATCTCACTTCACCGAAGGCGGCGGGGTGACTGTCCATTATGTCTCGTGGAACGCCGCAGACACCGGTAAGCCGCCACTTGTCTTCGCACACGGTTTTCTCGGGCACACGCACTGGTGGGACTTCATTGCGCCCTTCTTCACCGATCGCTTTCGCGTCTTTGCTCTGGATTTCCGCGGCATGGGCGACAGCGCCTACAGGCAGGAATACAGCGCCGACGTTTTCGTGCGCGACCTCGTCGCTGTCGTGGATGCAATCGGCTCTGGACCGTGCGTCGCGGTGGGCCACAGTTTCGGCGGATCGCGTCTGCTCCAGGCGTGCGCGACCTTTCCCGATCGTCTCTCGCATGCAGTCGTGCTCGATTCGTATTTCATGCTACGCGGCGAAACCTTGCCTGCAGTGGAACGACGCCCGCCGCCCCGCCCCTATCCGGACTGGCATACTGCACTCAGTCGCTTTCGACTCATCCCGGAACAAGATTGCGAGCCGTGGCTGCTCGAGCATCTCGCGCGGACATCACTTCGTCAAACCGCCGACGGCTGGGTATGGCGCTTCGACCCGAAGTTGCGGAATCTCCAGCCGGTCGAAGGCGAAGAAGACCTGCTGACCCGCATCGCGGTTCCCGTCAGCTACGTGCACGCCGAGTGCAGCAGCGTGGTCAGCGCCGATCGCGCGCGCCGCATCGTAGCTTCGATTCCCGGCGCGAAGGGTCCCATCACGATGCCACGCGCAGGCCATCACATGATGCTTGACCAGCCACTCGCGCTGGTGAGCCTCTTGCGAGCCTTGCTAGCATGAATTCCAATCCGGGCGAATCGAAAACTGCGCCGTGGTCGAGCGGTTTGCCTCTTGCGGCCCTGATTGCGCGCGCCGTCGAAAAGCACGGCGCGACGCCACTCCATTTTCATACCCAGGCCGGCGCCTACACTTGCACCACCGAGTCCCTGCTGCACGACGCGAAAGAGATTGGCAAGGCACTCACAGCCCTCGGTCTGCGTCGAGGCGATGTGATCGCGATACAGCTTCCCACACAGCGCGAGACTGCGCTTCTGTATCTGGCTGCACTGGAGATCGGTGCGGTACTCGTGCCGATCGTACACATCTACGGTCCCGCCGAAGTCGCCTTCATCCTTCGGCAATCCCGCGCCCGCGTTCTGTGCGTGCCCGATTTCTGGTCCCGAACCGACTACCTGGAGCGTGTCGCCGCGCTCGGCGACACGCCCGACCTCGAGCGCGTGATCGTCGTTGGCGGTCGGGCGCCCTCGAACGGCATCACGTTTGGCGCGCTGCAACGACTCGCCGCGACAACGCATGAACAACGCCCTGCTGACCCGCCAACGTCGGAAGACATCTGCCTGCTGCTGTACACGTCAGGAACGACAGCTTCGCCCAAAGGCGTGCAGCACTCTCATCGCACAGTCGGCGCAGAGTGGCAGATTCCGTTCATCGACGGGCCTGGGCCGTACCTCACGCCCTTCCCTGCTGGCCATATTGCAGGCTTCAATTTCCTGTTGCGTCCATTCATTACAGGCACCGAGATGGTGTTCATGGACCGATGGGACGCCTCGCTTGCCGCGCGCCTGGTCGATGAGTATCGCGTGCGCCTCTCGGGCGGCACACCGTTTCATCTCCAGGGGCTCCTCGAAGCCGCCCGCCGCGACGGGCGCAGCCTGGCGTCCCTCGCTTCTTACGGTCTGGGCGGCACGGGTGTCACGCCGGAGCACGTCGCCATGGCCGATCGGGCCGGCTTCGCGGGAACCCGCGCGTACGGGCTGACCGAGCATTCGACAGTGAGTGTCGGCTGGGCCGATTCGCCTTTTGATATCCGGGCCTGCACGGACGGTCGCATTCAACCCGGCTCGCAGGTGCGCGTTGTCGACGAGTTGGACAGCGACCTGCCTGCCGGACGCGACGGCGAGATTCTGATCAAAGGACCGGAGCTGTTTGTCGGCTACACCGACCCGGCGCTCAATGCGGCCGCGTTCACTCACGACGGATGGTTCCGGACCGGCGATATCGGCCGTCTCGACGCAAACGGCTGCCTGACCATCACGGACCGAAAGAAGGACATCGTGATTCGCGGAGGAGAAAATATATCGTCGCTCGAAGTAGAGCGAGTACTTGCCACTCACCCGGCCGTGCGCGATGTCGCCGTCGTGGCGCAGCCAGACGCACGATATGGCGAAAGAGTCTGTGCGGTCGTCGTCTTGCACGAACGCATGTCGCTCGACCTGATCGCAGTCCAGACCCACTTTGCCGGCGCGGGCGTGGCGAAGCAAAAGACGCCCGAGCAACTTTGCATCGTTGCAGAGCTGCCGCGCACGCCTTCGGGAAAGGTGCGAAAAGGCGATCTGCGCAAGCAACTTTCCGCGTAGTAGCAAATCATCTGGTGCTTATCGAGCGGAGCCGTCCCGGTGCGACTTGAAAAACCGATCTCGTTGCATTGACACCTGATCGGACGAAACGAGCCGATCGTAGATCGCACGCGCTGCGGCCATGCCGGCATCGAAATCGGGCGACTCGGCTGCGGCGGCGATGGCATCCAGACACTGGCTTTCTATTGCATCGCTACAGCTGAGGCGTGAGCGCGCTTTAGCGACAATGGAAACCGGATCGCCATCAGGCAATGGCAACCGGCGAATCAATGGCAACGATGTACCGCCTATCTTCTCACGCGCAAGCTCGATCGCAAGGCGCGACATTTCATGCCCATCGCCATCGACGATCCGGTCAAATAACGCGCTGCCCCGGAAGGTTCCCGCGCGCACGATTTGAGCACCAAGAATGAATTCGATCGACTTCGCGAAGCCCAGCACACGCGGCAAGCGCTGCGTGCCGGACAAAGGGATCACGCCGAGCTTGCATTCGGGCAGACCGATCTGCGCGTTGTCCGCGACCACACGGTAGTGGCACACCAACGCGGTTTCCAGACCACCGCCAATGGCAAACCCGTGGATAGCGGCTACAACCGGCTTGTCGCTCGCCTCGATCACCGGATGAGCGTGCAGCGACAATGCTGGCCAAGCTGTGGCAGCGGAAGTGCCGAACTCGCGAATATCACCTCCCGCGGAAAAGCCGCGTCCACTGCCATTGAGTACGATCGCGCGAACCCGCGCGTCGCACCGGGCCGCTTCAAACGCAGCAACGAGTCCGCGACGGATTCCCAGACCTAATCCGTTGACTGGCGGATGGCTCATCGTGACGATAGCGATTTCGTCTTCTACGCGATACTCGACGTCGGCGAAGCGATGCGGCTTGCAATGCGTCATCGGTTATCCGCTGTGGCGTTTGACGATGGCGGGCACTGTGCGCCTAACGGTTGTTAGCAAGCCAACTCGGCATATCCGCCGGCCACGGATCGGCATACACCGCGTGCACACCCATCGCGGTCGTGTAGGCTAGATTCAGTATGTTGCAAAACGCGATGAAAGCCAGCACCCGAAGCGCCGTGCGCACCGCTGGACGGCAACCGACACGATCGACACCTCGCTCGATGGCCGTATATCCGTCTTCGTCGACGTTCAGCAGAAGGAAGGCCGAGGCCACGAAAACAGATGGAAACAGCGTAGGTGCGGATTTGTGCAAAAGCGAAAAGCGCACCGAGCCCTGCCCACGCATACACGCTGGGTCGACTGCTACCGATACAGATTGCTATTCGTGCGCAAAGACACGCGCTTGTCACGATCTCTTCGAAAGGCTTATCTCAGCAAGGGGTCTTCTCTAATTTTTCCATCAGTGTCAGAGCGTTAGGTACCGCCTCACCGCGCGCGGTATTGTCGAAAATACACCAGACCTCGGAGTTGGAGTTTCGAGCGTCCAAAATCCGCGCAGCCACCGCTTCGATGAACGGCTCGTCGTATGCCGAATAATAGATCTCCGGCGAGCCATGCAAACGGATGTACAGCGTACCCGGATCACCCACCGGTTCGACGCCGGCGATCGGCGACGGATGCGCGCGCACGCAAGCGATCCCCGCATTTTTCAGCGTTTGCGCGCCCTCCTCGGTAAACCACGTTGCGTGGCGCGGTTCGCAGACGATATGCGCTGCCGTGAGGCCGCGCAGCAGCGAAAAAAAATCTCGCGCCGGGACCGTATCCAACGCCAGGCGGGGCGGTAACTGAAGCAACAGGCACCCCAGTTTTTCACCCAACGGCGTGACCTCACGCACGAATTCTTTAACGGTGGCATCCGCGTCGCGCAACCTGAGCTCGTGCGAAATCCTCCGTGGAACCTTGACAGAGAACCGGAATGCATCGGGCACGCTTGCAGCCCACCGAGCATACGTCTTCGGCTGGTGCGAACGATAGAACGACGAATTGATTTCAACCGCAGAAAAGATCCGGGCATACCGCTCGAGATGGCTTCCGTGCGCAGGAAACCGCGCCGCTACCTTGGCCGACAGTCCCCATCCTGCACAACCGATTCGTATCGGCGATGCCGTGCAACGGTTCTCGCGAGGCGTCGCATGATTCGGGGGGGTTTTATCCGGCAAGGTCGGAGTCCATATTGGGTTTCTCAGTACGCGGAGTGACCGACAGATTCTCGCACTGACGTGAATTCAAGGTAGCGGGAACAGGAGATGCGTAGCTCTGCAGGATAGCCCGACGAGTGCTGTCCGATTGCGTCGCAAGTATTGATCGGATGCCACCCAACCAGGAGATGTCATGAAACCAATCCTCTACCGCCGGCTTCTCGCGAGCGCGATCACGATCGCTATCGCCGCGATGTGCGTGGGCTGCAAGCCCGCCGATAAGGCGGGTGGAACAGCCAACGCGGATTCGGCGGCGAGCAGTTCGCCGTCCGCCGCAAGTCAGTGACAAACAGATGACCGCATTGCCGTGCGTGGACGTGGCAGTCCTGTCCACGCACGTCCACCCTGCTTCACCGCTTTGCTATTGCGGCAACGCATAGGCAATCACGTAGTCGCCGAGCTTCGTACCGAATGAGCCGTGACCGCCTGCCGCAATCACCACGAACTGACGTCCGTTGACCGAATAGCTCATCGGCGTTGCCTGCCCGCCGGCGGGCAGACGCGCCTGCCAGAGCTGCCTGCCGTTGTTCACGTCGAAGCCGCGAATGTAGTTGTCGGCCGTCGCGCCGATGAACGCCACGCCGCCCGCCGTGACGATCGGGCCGCCGAGCATCGGCATCCCCATCTTGAACGGCAACGGAATCGGTGAGCTGTCCCGCACCGTTCCGATCCGCTTCTTCCATACGATCTGGTTGGTCTTCAGATCGATCGCCGAAATGAAGCCCCAGGCAGGTTGCTTGCAAGGAAGACCCAACGGTGACATGAACGCATTCAGTGTCACGCCGAACGGAACGCCGTATTGCGGCTGAATTCCGGTCTCCGTCCCCGAACCTTTCGCGCCCGGTACCGGCTGAATCGGATTGCCCGGGCCACGCGGAATCAGCCGCGAAACGAACGGCAGCGCAATCGGATTGGCGACCGCAATCTGGCGATCCGTATCGACCGCCATGCCGCCCCACTCGAACATGCCGAGATTGCCGGGAAAGACCAGCGTCCCCTGCACCGACGGAGGTGTGAAGGTGCCTTCATAGCGCAGCTTGTGGAACATGATCCGGCATACCAGCTGGTCGTACATCGTGGCGCCCCACATGTCGGCATCGGTGAGATCCTTCGATGGCCGGAATGTCAGTCCGGAGAACGGCTGGGTAGGCGAAACATGGTCGCCGGGCGCCGCACCCTGCGGCACCGGACGCTCCGGAGCCGGCACCACCGGCACGCCCGTGCGCCGGTCGAGCACGAACAGGTTGCCGGTTTTGGCCGGCGCATACACGACAGGCACGGTATTGCCCTTGACGTCGGTAATGTCCGCGAGCGTGGGCTGCGATGGCAGGTCCATGTCCCACAGGTCGTGGTGGACCGTCTGATAGAACCACGCGAGCTTGCCCGTCGACGCGTGCAGCGCGAGCAGGCCGCTCGCGAAACGCTCCTGCTCCGCCGTCCGGTTGCCGCCCCAGATGTCCGGCGTGGTCACGCCCATCGGCAGATAGACGATGTCCAGCTTGGGATCGTATGCAGCGGGCGCCCACGAGTTCGGGGACGTGAGCGTGTAGTGACCGCCGGCGGGAGGATTCTGATTCGGGTCCTTCGCGCCCGGGTCGAACACCCACAGCAGTTCGCCGGAACGCACATCGAAGCCGCGGATCACGCCCGACGGCTCGCGCGTCGAATAGTTGTCCTCGACCGCGCCCGCGACGACGATCACGTCGTTCGTGATGACCGACGGCGAGGTCGGCTCATACATGCCGGGGGTCGTCACCGGCTGGTTGTGCTGGAGATCGAGATCGCCGCCGTTGGCAAAGGTTTTGCACAGCGCCCCTGTCTCCGCGTCGAGCGCATACAGGTGGCCATCGTTGACGGGCAGATAGATGCGGCGCATGCAGGCCCCGGCGGTCGCGGCAGTCGCGGCGGGCGCCGCGGCCGATGCTGCCTGCTGATCCGGCGCAGCGGCCGATGCGCCCGAGGGCTGATCAGCCGTCGGCGCGGGACCGGCCGCGGAAAGATCGACGTAAGACACACCACGGCAGGTCACGTGCTGGAACGACGGATCGGCCTTCAGCTGCGGATCGAATTTCCATTTCAACTTGCCGGTCCGCGCATCCAACGCCCATAGGATCTGATGCGGCGAGCATAGAAACAAGGTCTCGCCGATCTTGATCGGCGTGACTTCGTCCGTAATCTCGACGGGGTCGTTGGGGCCTTTGCTATCCCCGGTCCGGAAGGTCCACGCGACCTGTAAGTCCTTGACGTTTGCAGGCGTGATTTGAGTCAGCGGGGAATAGCGGGTACCGGCCTGGGTGCGCGCGTAGGCCGGCCAGTCGGCGGCGCTATCACCGGTCTCTGCGGGGGCCGCCGATGCCGCACTGAAGCTCCCGTTGACCGTTTGCGGGTCGTTGAAGTTCGCGTAGATGAGCACGCCCGCCCAGACAGCCAATGCAACGACGAGCGAACCAATGCCGAGCCCGCGTGCGCCCTCCATCCGCCAGCTCACGAGCAGCAGTAGCCACACGCCGAAAATGACCAGCACCCCGGAGCGCGGAGCCAATGCCCAGAAGTCCGTGCCGGACTCCCACAGCGCCCAGACCGCCGTCGCAATCATCACGAGCGCATAGAGAACGAGCGCAGCGGGCTTGCGCTGGTAAAGCAACCACGTCACTACTGCGAGCAGCAGGCCCGTGATCAGGTAGTACCACGACCCGCCTACGGCAATCAGCCATGCTCCGCCGATCACGAGGTAAAGCGAAGTGAGCGCGAGAAACACAAGTGTGATGGCACCGATGACGACTGACCAACCGGGCTGTCTCGACATGATGATCTTCCACCCTAATCAAGAACGACGTGCGCGCGCAGACCGCAAAAGATGGGCCTGGTCTGTCCTGTTGTTCGATGCAGGCGCCTGACTTCTCGCGGGTTATCGCGCGTGCAGCGATGAGATCGAACCTGCCGCGGACATGCAACCGATACCTCGCTATCTGACCTGTTGGCCCAGGTGGTCGAGAGCGTAGCGTCGGCAATGCTCAAGATATGCCGCTTCGTTGGCGACGGTCAATTGAATCATGCTGCGCCACAGCGATGATGACGCATCGAGCGATCTCGGCCCCTTGCCTGTCAGCCCCGCATAAAAGCCCTTGGCGCCCGCTGGGCAGGAGGCGGGAGATCTTTTGAGGGCGCTTTTTTCACCCTTCGAATACGGCGCCGATGATCGCCAGACTGCTGGGCACGAAGAGCGCCGCGCCAATGCCCTGCACCGCGCGGGCGGCGATCAGCGAACCCGCGTTCGGCGCAAGCCCGCAAGCGGCCGACGCCAGCGTGAAGACCCCGATGTCTCGCACGGGCTCGCTTGCGCAGCGACGATGTGCGCGGTCTTCGCTGTCGTGGCGCGCGATCTTCTTCCTCAACGTCCCGCTTGCAGCGGTGACGATTGCGCTCGCGATTTTGTCGGTGCCGAACAGCCACAAGCTCGATGCGCCTCAACAGTCGGACTGGCCCGGCGCGCTGAGCGCGGCAGCGGGGCTCGCCGCTCTCACCGATGGCCTGACCCGGGCGTTGGCGCATGGCTTCGGGCATCCGCTCGTACTGTGCGCGATCGGCGTCGGCGTGTTTGTGCTGGCCGCATTCGTGATGATCGAAGCGAACAGCCGTCACCCCATGATGCCGCTCGACGTGTTCCGCTCGCGCGATTTCACCAGCGCCAACCTCGTGACGTTGCTGCTCCACTTCGGTCTGGGCGGCGTACTGTTCTTCCTGCCGTTCAAGCTGATCCGCGCACATGGCTACACCGCAACCGAAGCGGGCGCGGCGCTGCTGCCAGTGCCGGTCATCATCGGCTCGTTGTCGCGCTTCACCGGCAACCTGACGAGCCGCTTCGGTTCACGGGCGCTGTTGAGCGCTGCCCCGGGCGTCGCCGGAATCGGGTTCGTGATGCTCGCGCTGCCTTTCGTGCGCGGTAGCCAGTGGGCCGGATTCCCCCTGCGCTTGCCGTGCTCGGACTCGGCATGACCATCACGGTCGCGCCACTCACGACGACAGTGATGGAGTCGGTGCCGGCCGACCGCGCAGGCGTCGCATCCGGCATCAACAACGCGGTTGCACGCGTAGCCAGCCTGCTGGCGATCGCGGTGCTCGGCATCGTGTTCGTGTGGTCACACCACGCGGAACTGTCGGCGCGGCTCGACGAACTGCACGTTCCTCAGGGCGCACGCCAGACCGGGCGGTTGCTGGAGCCGGACGCGCAAACCGGGGCGGCAGCCGGCGATGCTCATACGGCGCCGCAGACACCCGTGGCGCAGGCGGAAGCCGACGCCATCACTGACGCGCTGCGCGCCGTCGCGCTGGTGTCCGCCGCGTGCGCATTCGCAGGAGCGGGTCTCGCGGTGGCGACCATCCAGCCCGCAAGTGATGTGCTTGGCGTCGCCGGACGCGCCTGCTTTCGGCATCCATACTTCGATGTCCGCTGAAACGTACCGCCTTCAGGCAGGCAACGACTATGCGCGGCCCGCTGACGGATCGCCGTGTACACGTTTGCTACCAATCGCGCCGCAACCATGTGCAGGGACTGAGCCGTGGACAAGGTGCGGAACCCTTCCTGAAAATCCCGTAAAGCAATGAGGGGGGTGGCCGAGTCCTGACGAATGCTCTGCGCATTCTTTCGGTATCGCCAAATCCGGTCTCTCTGGCGATCACTGCAAGTGAGAGCTCTCCGGTATCGACGAGGCTGCGAGCGGCATCGACCCGCAGGATGAGCAAGATCGACCAGGTTTTGTACGCCAGCAAGACGCGTACGTCGTCGGGCGGCCGCGACGGCGAAAGATAGCCGCCCACGCCCGTGCCGAGCTCCAGCTCGGCGTCGACCGTCAGGTCGGCCGGCAGCGCAACCTTCAACATCGACATCGTCTGAACGCCGTCTCCATGACGAAATGCGGTGCCTGGAGCGCGCGGGGTGTGCGCTACTCGAATGCAACGAGGGCTTGCGGCGAAGGTGGCAGCGGCGTCACCGTTACGTTGGAAAAGCCGGCTTCGCGGCCCATTTGCTCGAGTTCGCGCGCGGTGTACGCGTCGCCTTGCGGCGTGGACGCAAGCATCATAAAGGAAAACGCGGCTGCGAACGGCGGCGACACGCGATCCTCGTCGGGAACAAATTCCACCGCGAGCGCTCGCCCTGCGGGACTGAGGCTCCTGCGGACTTTGGAGAGTAATTCCACGCAGGTTGGCGGATCGAAGTGGTGCAGGAAGTTCGTGACCAGCGCCAGATCGAAATTCGTACCCCAATCGACTTCGAACGCACTGCCGGCGACCGTGCGGTAACGCGAACTGACACCGGCCGCTGCGGCGTTCTCCGTCGCGACCTCGAGAACCGGTTGCCAGTCGGTCGCCACGATTTCCGCGCCGGGGATCGCTTCGGCGATCGCGATTCCGAACAGCCCATGCCCGGCTGCAATGTCCAGCACGCGCTTCGGTGCCTGAGGCCGCGCACTCACGTGTTGCGCGATGCTCTGTGCGGTTTGTGTCACGAACGGTGCCATCGCACGCGCGAACTTCACCCAGACGGGATGCTCGGGCGCGATGTTGCCCAGCCCCACGGCTCCTCCGTTGCGAACGAACGCGGCGGGGTCGTCCAGCCACAGTGCCGTCATTTCAGGAGCCGCCAGGAAATCCACGATGCTCCCCATCCAGGCCGGCGAGGAAGTCGTCAGGAATGCAGTGGTCGACGGCGTCAATCGGTACTGTCCCGTTTCCTTCTGCAGAAACCCGTGCACGGTCAGAAAGTCGCAGAGTATGCGCACACCGCGCTCGGCGGCCTTTACCCGCTCGGCTATACGCTTAACGTCGCCGTGCTCGTCCGCTATCGCGGTGAACAGATCGAGCTCGACGGCGGCTTTCACCGCGGCAGTCTTCTGATAGGCGATCGCGGCATCGACGAAGGCCTGCGGAGAGATGTCGTCCATGGGTCGGTAGCTTATCGTGAGATAGCCTGCAATCAGGTGTTTGAATCGAATCTTTCCTGGCGGGTTTTCAACGCGTTTGTGCAGCATGGGGCTTCTGATAAGCCTAGTCGAATAATGGCTACGTGTCGAACCTCTGGTTGGAGCGGGGGCGAGCGGCCACTCCGCAGGCCTGCTCGCACTCGGCGGAATCCCGAATTGGTGGCGCTGGCGCGCTCCGTTACTCTCGGCCGGAACCCGAATTTCCGGGTTGGGCCGCAAGCGGTCCTCTGCAAACGCATGACGAACGTCTCTTGATGAGACGCGACCCGCCATTCGGCCAAGGGACCTCGAAAAACGATTCCTAAGTCGAGGCAGTTTATTTTTCAAGCGCCGTGTTAGGCGGCTTAGACTTCGATTGCCATGCTGATCTATGACGCCTTCGGGCAATTCGTCCCCTGTGCTGCTCGCCCAATTTCTGGCGCATGCGTTCGATGTAGTCGTTAGCACCGCTGACACCCTCGGCGTTCAGTGCGTTGGTCGACGCCATCAACGATGAAGCCGCCAGCTTCTACAAAAAGTACGGCTTCGTGCCGCTTACCGATGAACCGCTCGCGCTGTTCCTGCCGGTAACGGGCCGCATCGGCGAACCCGCAAGCCGCGACGATGCCGCTCGCCGTGTGTCACCGGGCCGGGCGGTTGAAAGCGCCCGGCCACCCGGCTGATCGCCAATCAACTTCCTTTGTAGATCGAATGATCGGAGGCCCACTGGGTCGGTCGCCCCGAAGCGGCCGAACCCGATTTCACGCCACCGTAGCCACTGGACGCCTGCTGCTGGGCCGCCACGCTCGCCAGCGCTGCCTGGATGTTTGCCGGGTAGTGCGCGTCACTGTGGTTGCGGTCGTAGCCCGCTTTCTGCAGCTGGACGAGTTCCGCGCGCACCTGCTCGCGCGTCAGGGGACCGTTGTTGTGAGCGGACGCAACCGTGGGCAGAGCGAGGACCGACACGAGCGCGAGAACGGGGATGAGTGCTTTAGCCATGATGAAATCTCCAATTTTGAGCGTCAGAAACAGAAAGAAAAGACTGGTTAGCGAAACAACGACCGCCGGGGCGGAAGCCTGTGCTAAGTCGTTGAAGCCAGTTTATCTGCTTACCATTTCATTACAATCACCTTTCACCCAACAGAGCGTTTCCGCGTCTGCAACGTCGCTAGGCTTCTATCCGCACAAAAACGCTTGAACGGAATGGCGGTTAGCAGTTCGGCATCAAGTTTGACGGCTTAATGCCGTATACAAACATCATGTGTGATTTGTTTATCAACCGTGTGTTGGCGCTTGCGCTGCCCGCTTCCTTCGTCTTGCGCCTTGCGCACGCCTCGTCATCGGCTTCCCATTTAATTTATCCATGTTCAAGAATCTAAGTATCCGTGCCCGCCTAGCGCTGGTAATGGCTTTTCTCGCCGTGCTGCTGATCCTCGGCGGCGTCATGGGGATCGTCGGCGTGTCGATGGCCAACAACGATGTGCAAGAGCTTTATTCCAACAACCTGGCCTCTTCGGAGGCGCTCGGTCGGGCGAGCGTTTCATTAGCGAGAGCGCGCATCTGGACGTTCTGCATCGCACTGGATCCGACCGGTTCCGTCGTACCGCAACAAGCGCAGGACGCGCGGGATCTGCTCGCCGCGTCGAAGCAGGCGTGGGACGCGTATCGCGCGCTGCCGTTCTCCGGACCCGAGGAGGCGAGCCGCGCGGCTGACGTGAATTCGAAGCTTGAAAAGCTCCTCGCGGATGGCTTCGAGCCGATGTTCAGCGCGATTGCCGCTCACGATGTGGCGAAGCTCTCCGACCTTACCTTGCACCAACCACCATCCCTGTTCACCGATGTGACCAACGGCATGGACGCACTTGGCCAGACCCAGGTCACGGCTGCCCGCGCGACGTTTGAGGCTGCGCGGGCCCGCTTCCACGCGTTCGTCTGGGTAGCCCTCGCCGGTATGCTGATGGCGCTCGGTGCGGCGGCACTGGCCTGGCGGTCGCTGCAGCGGGCAATCGGCACGCCCCTTGCCCAGGCACTGGGCCATTTCAGGGCGATTGCCGACGGCGACCTGACGACGCAGGTCGAGGTCCGCACGCGCGACGAGATGGGGCAGCTGATGAGCGGCCTGCAGGCGATGCAAGGCAAGCTGGTGCAGACCATCAGTGTCGTGCGGGACGGCTCCCGGTCGATCGACACCGCCGCGCAGGAAATCTCGGCCGGCAACCTGGACCTATCGCAACGGACCGAAGAGCAGGCCGCGTCGCTGGAGGAAACCGCCTCGTCCATGGAGGAACTGACCTCGACTGTGCGCCAGAACGCCGACAACGCGAGGCAGGCGACCACGCTGGCCAGTACGGCTTCGGGCGTCGCGCAACGCGGCGGGGAAGTGATCGGACGCGTGGTCGAGACGATGCACGGAATCTCCGATAGCTCAGCCAGGGTGGCCGAGATCATCAGCGTGATTGAAGGCATCGCGTTCCAGACCAACATCCTCGCGCTCAATGCCGCGGTCGAGGCGGCCCGCGCTGGTGAACAGGGTCGCGGCTTCGCGGTCGTGGCGGGCGAGGTCCGCACGCTCGCCCAGCGCAGCGCCACGGCGGCCAAAGAGATCAAGGACCTGATTGGCGAGTCGGTGACCCGGGTTGACGCCGGCTCGAAGCTGGTCGAGGAAGCCGGCAGCACGATTAGCGAAATTGTCCAGTCGGTGAAGCGCGTGACCGACATCATGAGCGAGATCGCTGCAGCATCGCAAGAGCAGAGCATCGGCATCGGACAGGTCAACACGGCCGTCACCCAGATGGACGAGGTGACCCAGCAGAATGCGGCGCTGGTCGAGCAAGCCTCGGCGGCAGCACAGTCGCTGGCCCAGCAGGCCCAGGGATTGCGTGACGCGGTGGCCGTCTTCAAGGTCGACAACCGGGGCACTTCCCCGTCACGGGTGATTGCCGCGAGGAGCGAACCGCAGCGGCCTGCACCGAAAGCCCGCACGTCCCGTCCCGCCACGTTGACAAGGCTAGAGACGGCGCCCCTGGTTACCCCGGACAGGCCTGCAGTGGTTGCGGCCGGCACCGGTGCTGCAGACTGGCAGTCATTCTGAGCGGAACTGAAAATTGAACCAAACCAACGACGCACTTGAACAGATGGCCAAGCTCGTGACCGCCAACACGAAGGCAATGAGCGCGCTTGGCGCGCGGGCGATGGTGCTGGGCAAGTTTCGTGATGCCGCCTTGCCCCACCTGACGGCGTTACAGCGCGCCGGGATTGCCAGAGCATTCCGGCAGGGCATTGAAGAAACCATGTCACTGATGGACGACGTGCCCCTGCCCGCGGAATATCATTCGGCGATGCTCGAACTCACCAATGTCATCCTCGCCACACTCGGCCCAAGCCGGGCCTCGCCCCTTTGAGCGAGCCGGAACGGCCGCTTTTGAATGGCGGACTCAACCGGTCGATGCAATAGTTTGCTGGAATCGGTCGCGGGCAGCAACTGCGCTGTCGCGCAGTGTTGATCCGGGAAGGATCAACAGCGAAACACGCCCGCGAAAATCAACAGGATGGATCGCTAAAGGCGAGCTCGACTAATGGTGCGAGCATCATGGCAGCCGCGTTTGCGGGAGGCGGCTCGA
>NZ_VZQP01000052.1:0-59926 GCF_014397655.1 Paraburkholderia sp. UCT31 | reverse complement strand
CGGGCCACGGCATCGTGAGTGCCGCCAACCCGTCAGTGAGGGAACCCGCCATGGAATCCAGACACGTCAAGTACCACGAGCTCATTGCGCAATGCCGTAATCTTGCGCCCATGCTTCTGGCCGTCGTCGCTGTCGATCGTGTTCAATGCCTGCGCGAGTGCGGCACTGTCGGTAGGACCTGTTGTATCCAGAAGTGATGGATGCGGAGTACCGAGTCTGCCAGGGAGTCCGCGAAGGCCTGATGCTGGTCGAGACCGTCCTTGCGTCTCTTGAGCTCTTCCCAGCCGGCCTCGGTGCCGTACAACAGGATCACCGTGAACCATTCAGGGTGCTGCGCCATCAAGGGCGACCACGTTGCCTGATCCAGCGTGATGCCCTTGTAATACCCGACACACCACTCGTCGATGATCGACAGCGCCCGGCCGTCATCCCCGTCACGCTCAAGGACCAGGGGTTCATACGCGCAGGGCGTCTCGCGCAGCGTGGCATTGACATCATTCCAGTGCCGGATGATCAGGCCGACGATGCGGTCGGCATCTTCGGCGTTCGCGAACGCGGGTTGGTCCACGCCTTGCTCTGCATCCCAGATCCAGCGCAGCATCGTGGTAGGCATGACGAGGTTCGGACTCGATGCGAGCGCGGTCATGAAACCATCCATCATCGAGACATCCATCGCCTCTTCCGGAGCCGAATCGCTGATCAGGAAATCATCGAGTTGCTCGATCTCCGTGTCAGTCAGCGGCAGCGTGAGCAATGCATCTTGCTTCATTCATTCCCCCTGTTCGTCGGCGCGCGCCCTTTTTACGATGGCAAGCACCGTATTCTTGCTAATGGAAAGCCTCTGTCCAATCTCGCGATACGACTGTCCCATCGCAACGAGTGTCAGAACTTTTGGCGCGAGCTTGTCGGCCTTGACACGCTACCCGGGTTGCCGGCCAAGTGCAATCCCACGAGCCTGAGCGCGGCCGCCTTGCTTCGTCAGTCGTCGCGGCCGATTGGACTGGCGTCAATCAGAAGGCCTTGGTCGAAAATCGTGGACCTCGATCGCGACGAGAGTCGGAGCTGGCAATGGAGCATTGCCGACCGGCAGCGGCTTTACCGTCCTGCGAGTCGGTACCAGGAATCCATCGAATTCGCGAAAGTCCTCGCAGATGTGAGCGGCCCGCGCCCAGCGGCCGATAACCATGGCGGTGTAATCGATCCTGCAAAGGCGATGTTGCCTATCGAAATAGAAATCCTGGACCCGGCTGTGCGTTGGAATGTCGCTGGGAAAGGTCGCCCGGATTCTTGGCCATATCCCGGCCGAAGTCGCCAGTGGCGGAAGTTCTTTGAACGTAAAGCCGCCGCGCAAGAATAAGAAAGGTGCCGTCAGATAGTTCCAGAACGCGTAGGCGCCGAAATAGACAAAGTCGAGGTCGTCCCAGTAGATTTGCCGTCGCCAGCCACGAAATGCTGTTCGCGGTCCGTCGCGGCGAGCCAGGATAGCCCCGTCTCGCCCGACGACGCGAACAAGTTCTTCTCCTTGAAGTTCACTCGTTTCGCCAACATGCGGAAAATCGTTGAAAGCGAAACGAGGCTCGTGTGTCGACGCGCGAACCTGCACCTGTCGCAGTATTGGCCGTCGCTTTGCGGTGAACAGAAGGCCGCAGGCGGAAACCGTCGCCTCGATCTCCGCCAGTTCGGCCCATCGCGCTGCACCGCCGTGCGCCTCAATCGCTGCTCGGATCGAATCCGGCAATGCGTTGCTCTGTTCCATGTCGATGCTCCTCCATTACCGCGTTGCCTGCGCGCCTACCGGTGAGTCCAGGAAACGATGGTTTGATAGATGCCAATTAGTCGGGAGCCCGATACCGCGGGAAGCCTTGTAAAAAGCATCCAAGATCAGCTTCCATCTTTCAACGTCCCGCTATACCGAACGTTTCTCGCACAAACTGGATAGCGCACGCCGATGCTCAAGCGGCCGCCGTCGCAAATCAGCGGGCCAAGCGCTGACCGTGCACCACCTTTCATATTTGCCGTTACTATCATATATGATATTATAATCACGTATGATTCATTAAGCTTGCTCTCCTACCGCAGTGCGGCTCCCTCATTTCACGCCCGGCCGCGACCGAATGCAACACCGCTTACCTAGGTATCGCGTGCATGAGCCAGATCTCTCAAATGCATACTCTTCGCCGCGCTTGCGCCGCGCGACACATAGTTGCAGTCATTTTTCACCTTATCGCGCTGACGATGTTCGGCCTGATTCCGGTTGCCTCCAACGCAGCGACGCTGCCACCCCTTAGCATAGATGCTCCTGCTGATTCTTCGCTATCCATGGGCGCGGGCTCCGAGGCATTACCAAGGCTCGGTGCGCTTCAGGAAAAACAGGACCAGATCCGGCAGCGTGCTTCGACGGCAACAAGCGATGCGCAGCTGTCCGAGCTGGACGCATTGAGCCGGCGCGTCGCCGAAGACGTCGACAGGCTGATAACCACGTCGCTGGAGCCCGATCGCGCGAAAACGCATGCCCAGCTCGACGTACTCGGAACAGCACCCGCTTCCGAATCCGCCGCGGAAACTCCCGCGGTCGCCCAACAGCGCAGCGTTCTCGCTGCTCAGCAATTGCAACTCGATGCCGAACTCAAGCAGGCGGCAACGATCAAGGAGAACCTTGCCAACCTGAGCGCCCAGATCACGCGACTGCTGCAAAACCATCTGAAAGATCAACTGGCCCTTCGTTCCGACAGTGTAGTCAGCGCCGCGTTCTGGGCGTCGGCGCTCCACCCGGACACGGCTGACTATCAACGTCTGCGAGACTTCAATGCGCAGATCGACAGGCAGATTCAAACGACATGGCAAACGGGGCAGCGGGTTGCAACGTCCCTGCTTGTGCTGCTCGCCCTGGCCGTTGCAACGATCGGAACACGGCTTCTTGACAGAGCATCAGAACGGTTCTGCCTACGCCGCCTTCCAGAAGGCCGGATACGGCGCAGCGCGATGGCGATCTCGACCGTCGTCGCGTCTTTGGTGACCACCATATGTGCCATTGATCTGCTCTATTTCGCGTTGACCCGTCAGCAGGCGCTGCCTCCTGCGCTGCAAAGCTTCGCCAGCGAAATCATCAAACACGTTGTGACCTGCGCGCTTGTCGCCGCCCTCGGCCGGGCATTGCTTTGCACACGACATCCGTCATGGCGGTTGCCGGCCATCGCGGATCCCGTCGCTCGCGCGCTACGCCCTTTCCCATGGACACTGGCCGCACTGCTGCTGTTTTCAGGAGCCATCGAGCAGATCAACCGGGCCGTCGATACCAGCGTGCAACTTACGCTCTTTACTCGCGGCGTGGTGGCGTTGGTGGTCGCTCTGACCATCGGGATGTCGCTTTTACGCGCAAACCGGGTACTCACTGCGCTCGCCGCTGCCGGAGAATCGCCTGAGGCGCGTTCTACCCTCGCTGGCATTATTCATGCCGCCGTCAGCCTTGCCGTCGGAGCCTCTCTGATTGCATTGCTCTGTGGTTATGTTTCGTTCGCGCGGTTCCTGACTTACGAACTGGTCTGGTTCGATCTCGTACTGAGCAGCGTTTATCTGCTGACGAAGCTCGCTCATGATGTTTGCGAAACCGTATTTTCGCCATGCCACGCCAGCGGCAAAACAATCAGGCATCTATTCGGGCTGCAAGATGTTCATCTCGAACAGGTGGCAACGGTACTCTCCGCCATTCTTCGCAGCGCATTGATGCTCGCCGCAGTCATCGCACTGCTTACGGGCGGCCTCGGGACAACGCCCCGAGATCTGGTCGATAGCATTCTCGACGTATTCGGTGGCGAGCGATTACATGCGCTCAATATCGTTCCCGCCCATATCTTCAGCGCTATCTTTACCTGTGCAGTGTGCCTGTATCTGGTTGGGCTCATGCGCAAATGGCTGGACGCCGAGTTTCTGCCCAAGACGCAAATGAGTTCGGGTATGCGCGCGTCGCTGGTGACGGTCTTCGCCAACGTCTGCTATGTCCTCGTCGCGCTGCAAACCTTGTCCGTACTCGGCGTGAAATGGCATAACCTGGCGTGGATCGTCAGCGCATTGTCGGTAGGCATCGGCTTTGGTCTGCAGGAAATCGTTAAAAACTTCATTTCCGGGCTGATATTGCTTGCTGAACGGCCGGTCAAAGTAGGCGACATGATCAGTATCACCGGCATTGAAGGCGATATCCGGCGCATCAGTGTGCGTGCGACCGAAATACAGCTCGCAGACAGATCAACGGTGATCGTTCCCAATTCGCACCTGATTTCTCAGAATGTGCGCAACGTGACAATGGGAAACAAAACGCAGGGGGTTGTCACACTGGCCCTTACTTTTGCGCTGGACGTCGATCCGGAGCAGGTGCGCGATGTTCTTCTGCAAGCTTACCTGGATCACCCATCGGTTCTCGATCGTCCCGCGCCATCGGTGATCTTTAGCCAGTTGACGCCTGACGGTATGACATTGACTGTTACCGGCTATGTCGGTAGCCCGAGAATCGCCGGGGATACCAGAAGCGATCTGCTATTTGCAATCCTGAAGCGACTACGTGCTGCAGAAATACCGCTGTCGATCTCTCGAACCGTCGTAGTCCGAAGTACGAGCGATATCATCTCGAACCAGGAACCCACCGATCGCAATTCCGGTCCGGTAGAGCTCCGTGTCCTGTCTGCAATCAGCGAGAATAGATAGTCGTCGACGTGATTTCTCGCACTCATGGGACTGGTAAAAGCCGTTATCGGTGGCTTGCTGGCCCTCGTTACACCGGTGATCGCAGCTCTACGCTATCGCCCACGCGGAACCGCTTTCCGCCGGGCGAATCCAGCGAAACACGTTCCTTGGTGTAGGTTCCGTTCGCTTGCAGGCATTCCGAGTAACTGATAACTGTCATCCAGTCATAGACTTTTCCGTCCTGGGTCACTGCAGCGATGCGCTCTGCCATGCCACGCGGCGCACGCGCAGTCTGCTGCAGTACACCGTAGTAACGGCACTTGCTGTCCGCTGACCGTAGCACTACGAGTCCGCCGAGTTGATTCATACCTGCGACGCTTTCAACCGTTGCGCTCATCGACGAATCGCCGGCTGCATGCGAACTCGCTGCGAATAAAATCAGCAGCGCGGCAAACCACTTTTTCATTGAAGACTCCTATGGGTTAAAGGAAGGGTAGCGGCTGCTTTTGCGCCGAGGTCCGATTGTCTGCGCTTGAACGTGAATCGTTGCGCTGGCTAATCCTTTGTAAATAACGGAGCCGGTATCCACCGCAAAACTGAGCACATGCTGTGTCAGATGTGGGTTGCAGTATATCGACAGCGCGTCGTTATTCGACGCGCGCAATTGTGAGTTGCCATTTCATGAACATGGAGGTTGGATGGCTCGCGAATCGTTGGCCGGACAAGGTAGACCCCGAGTTATCCAAGCGTATCGGTTCTTGACGCGCCTATACATTCGCCGTCCGCTCGCAAATTACGTCGGTTGGGCGGCCTTCATCAAATGCACGTCGCAGCACGAGGGCTCCGCGCCCCGAGATCGCCATTCGGTCCGGCGCCCTGTCGTTTCGCGACCGCTGCGCGCGGATAGATGCCTCTCGACGTTGCAAGCTCGGAAACAATGTATTGAAGAGAACTATTTGTAATCAAACGATAAGAAGATGACGGACCTCAACGGAACGGGCACTTGGGCTTCAAGACCTTGCCTGGTCGTTGTTTCGCTAACCCTGCGTCTGTTGTTCCCGGCGCTCGAGACTGGAAGCTTCATCATGGCTAAAGCGTTCATGCCCGTTCTCACTGTCGTGTCAGTCATCGCTCTCCCCACGGCCACCTCTGCTCAGGGTAATGGTCCTCTGACGCGTGAGCTAGTGCACGAAGAAGTCATCCGACTTCAGCTAGCGGGCTCTGACCACCCCAACGGTGACGCACACTATCCGGCGAACATCCACGCGGCCCTGGCGAGCGTGGCGGCTCAACAGCAGGCGTTCAGTGGGCACGGTGGCGTGAAACTGGGCTCCGCAGTTTCGGGGGTACCGGCAATGGCTCAGCTGGCCTCGTATCGTTCTATCTACAACGAATGTTGATTGGACATCACGGCGGGGCAAGCCGCAGCCTTGTCTGGCTTTCCATAGCGACGTCGGCGTACCCCCTCCGGACGCGAGGTTCAGCGGAAGGCGTAGATGTCGGGAATCTGCATTCGGGGTCGGCCGGCCCCGGAATCACCAGGTTCGGCCACGCGGGGATTCACTTCAACCAGCACCAACGAGATTCCCTTTTTTGTCGCGCAGCGGAATTCGCCAGGTTGAACCCGTTCGGTTTTTTGCGCCATGGCCTTACCGTTTTGCGCCGGATCGCGGCAGGCCCGCTTCATCGAATAGGAGAAAGTTTGTGAGATTCAGGATAGTTTTGCTTGCGCTGATCGCGACTACGGCCGTATGCCTGAATAGCACCGCGCAAGCGCATGTGCGCGTCGGTGTCCTTGTGGGTATCCCGCCCCCCATGATGATGGCGCCCCCCGTCGTCTACTACGCTGCGCCCGCCCCACTCGTCGTCCAGTCCGTCCAGCCAACCCCGAGCACCGTCTACGTCGAAAAAACGCAGACGAGTCCGCCGTCTGGTACCTGGTGGTATTGCCCGGTGACAAAAAAATATTACCCGTACGTGAAGGGGTGTTCGAGCGGCTGGGTGGAAGTGCCGGTGAGGCCAACCGGGCCGAAATGACATGAGCAAAATGAATTCCCTCTCTCTGGCAATGCGCACGAAACGAGGCGTATCCGCGCTAGTCACCGCCGCGGTCAGCCTGTGCTGCATCATCGCGCTCGACGGCTGTGCTGGCATGCCGACAGGTCCCACAGTGATGGCCCTGCCCGGCACGGGCAAGTCCTTCGATCAATTCCGCGCCGACGACGCGACATGCCAGCAATTTGCTTCCCAGCAGACCGGCGGCGTGAGCACCCAACAGGCCACAGCGACGGGCGCCCTGGGCGGTATGGCCGTCGGTACCGCGCTCGGCGCGGCGGCCGGTGCGGCGTTCAACGGCCGCCGTGGCGCAGCGGTCGGCGCAGGCACAGGTCTGCTCGGCGGCAGCATGATCGGCGCCGGCATGGCGCAGAGTTCGGCCGCCAGCCTTCAACACCGCTATGACCAGGCGTACGTTCAGTGCATGTACGCAAATGGCGAGCGTGTGCCGGTCCCGCGCAGCGCCGCCAATGTGTATCGGACGCACGACGAAGCGACGCCTCCGCCGCCGGCCTACGATGCGGCGCCTCCACCAGGTTACTGAACCAGGCACGCCGCCGTTTCGTGGCGCGTCAGGCTGGCTTGGCAAGACCTGTAAATCGAAGATCTCCGCGGATATCTGCGCCGCGAACTTTCGAGCCAGAGGCGCCGACCATCGAATTCGCCGATCGTCGCGCTGCGCGCGATGCTGCGGTTTCTCACCGTGATGGGTCTTGTGCCGTCCGGTCTCGAGGAAGCACTACCTCGAATCCGGAGATGGCGTCACGCGACGCTTCCAGCCAGCCTGACGAACGATTGTGTGGAACGGCTCATCAAGTGCGGGTCGACGCTGCTACGTTTCAGCCGCTGCGGCACACAGCAATCATATTGTTGCTCGCCAGGACCGGGATGCGGGCTGCTGAAGTCATGCACCTCGGTCTGGATGCGTAAAACGAAGCGATGTTGTCACCGCATAATGCCCACAAGGGTAGGGCGTAAGCCCGGCCGCCGGTTGTCCGGCACGGGGAGCTTCGATGGTAGTAATAGAACGGATAACGATGACGATGCGCGGCCGGCTTCAGTAAAGAGGCGAGCGAGCCGTCGCGTTCTTCGCGTCGGCTCGTATCTGCATGGCCGCTCTGGCGCCGAGCTTTGAGCAGGGCGCTACATGCCTTCCCGTCAGACGGATTCCGCGGTCGTCCCCGATTGCGGTTCCCGATGCGCGGCCGTCACTTGCCGCGCCTCCACCGCCCACGCAATGACAGTTCAATCGCGCCAATACCGACGCCAACCGTATTGGACGTTCAACGCGATTGATACACTTTGAAAATTCCTCCACCGGGCTGCTCGCATCGCCAGCGGAAGCGTCATAGCCGGGCGCTTGCATGCCCGCGCCGCAACGCTCTGGCGCGGGCAGGACCGGGAACGCTGGTTGCGGGTTGATCACGATGGCCGCGGTTAGCCACGGTCACCCGCAATCTCACGTAGGAGAGCGTCATGACTTCGGACAAGAACTCGAATCGTCAGCCGTCGAATCCGGCACAGCCCGGCCGCGACAGTGGACAGCAGCAACAGAACCAGACTCCTCCGACGCATCAGGGTGGCCAGCGGCAGCCCTGAGCGCGATGAGTGACGGCGTGTCCAGGCGTCGTCGCTCGAAAAAACCGGAACCCCGACGTAATAGCGCCGCTAATGGCGGATCGTCACTACGAAGGCGAAGTGGAAAAACTACACATCTATCTGTTCGGCGCGCACGATGCGGTTCGGCACGAGCAGGCGCTGATCCGGCTCGACAAGGCCGGCTACATGGTCACGCTCGCGCGGGTCGTGGTCGAAGATCTGCCGACCTATGCGCAGGCGCGCGACCGCCCCGAGCTGCAAAGTCTGATCCGACGAATCGCGCCGCGCGACACGCTCGTCGTGCTCGAGCTGGCCGCGCTTGGCTGCAACGCGCGCGACATCCTCGCCACCGTGATGCAGTGCCGGAAGGCCGGCGTGGCGCTGCGTTGCGTCGAAGTCGGCCATACCGATCTGGCCGGGCGCCCCGAGCCCTCGGCGGTGAAGGCATTGCGCGCGCTGGTGCGGCTCGACGCCGCGTGCCGCAGCCTGCGCAGCCGCGACAGTCTCGCGGCCGTTCGCGCGAGCGGCAAGCACACGGGCAGGCCGCCGTCGCTTTCCGAGCAGCAGCGTCAACGTGTGCTGCAATCGCTCGGCAGGGGACAGTCGGTCAGCGAGGTCGCGCGGCGCTTCGGCACGTCGCGTCAGACCGTGATGCGCATTCGCGCGGACACGCCAGCCGTGTAGAAATTGCGTGCCGGAGCCCGGGATCACTGCGAGTCGTCGAGGTCTGGAAAAGCCTGATCGAACATCGTGCGCAAGTGTGCGGCTGGTCCGCTCACGTGAACAACGCGGGCGGACGCGAGTCGCTGAGCGTCGATCTGGTCGATTGCCCTGCGGATCGCCTCGCGATTATCTCGGCCGCGTTGAGCTCGGGACCGATGACCGTGCTGGCGACCGACACTGAATGCGTGCGCGGAAATAACGCGCGGTGCGCGGCAGCCCTTCGTCAAGCGACGTGCCCGGCTGCCAGCCGAGCAGTTGTGTCGCCAACGAGATGTCCGGCTGTCGATGCCATGGATCGTCGGCCGGCAGCGGCCGTGTTTCGAGCGGCGACGCGGAGCCGGTCACCGAGACGATGCGCTGCGCGATCTCGCGCATCGACACTTCGTGCGGATTGCCCAGGTTGACCGGGCCGCCTGGATCGTCGGCGCTGTTCATCAGCAGGATGAAGGCGTCGATCATATCGTCGACATAGCAGAACGAACGCGTCTGCGAGCCGTCGCCATAGACGGTCAGCGGCTCGCCGCGCAACGCCTGCATCATGAAGTTCGACACCACCCGGCCGTCGGCCGGATGCATGCGCGGGCCGTAGGTGTTGAAGATGCGCGCGATGCGGATCGACAGACCATGCTGACGGCGATAGTCCATGAACAGCGTTTCCGCGCAGCGCTTGCCTTCGTCGTAGCACGAGCGCGGACCGATGGGATTCACGTGGCCCCAGTAGTCTTCTTTCTGCGGATGGACGAGCGCGTTGCCATACACCTCGCTCGTCGACGCCTGGAAAATCCGCGCTTTCACGCGTTTGGCGAGCCCGAGCATATTGATCGCGCCGTGCACGCTGGTCTTCGTAGTCTGCACCGGATCGTGCTGGTAGTGGATCGGTGACGCGGGGCACGCGAGGTTATAAATTTCATCGACTTCCACATACAACGGGAACGTCACGTCGTGACGCATCAGTTCGAAGTTCGCGCAGTCGAGTAGATGCGCGATGTTGTCCTTCGTACCGGTATAGAAGTTGTCGACGCATAGCACGTCGTGTCCCTGCGCGACGAGCCGTTCGCACAGGTGCGAGCCGAGAAAGCCGGCGCCGCCGGTGACCAGAATGCGCTTGCGGGTAAGTTCTTTCATGGTGCGTGATCCTGTGGTTGGACCGCATGAACGTTGAAAATCAGCGTGGCATCACGCCGTGACGTGCAGCAGCGCGTCGTGCCAGTCCTGCGCGAAACGGTCGATATGAAAGCGTTCGAGCGCCGTGCGCCGCGCGCCTTCGCCGAGCCGCCGCGCTTCGCCGGAATCGCGCAGCAGCCCGAGCATGGCGTCGACGAGCGCGTCGAGGTCGGTATGCACGAAGCCGTTTTCGCCGTTGCGGATCACGGTGGCGAGCTCGGCCGTCGCGAGACCGACGATCGGCATGCCGATCGTCATCGCCTCGACGATCGCGAGGCCGAGGCTGGTCCAGCGGATCGGATTGAAAAAGAAGCGGTAGCGCGCGCTGAACGCGGCCAGATCGAGGTTGCCGATTTCACCGATGCCGTCTAGCCGCTGTGCGTCCATCCCGACGAGATCGAGCGGCACGCGCGTGCGCGTTTCGCTGAAGACATCCGCGCCGAGCCGCCGGCCGCGCTGCGCGAGATGATTGACGACCACGATGCCGCGCTGCAGTTCGCCGCTGTAGCGCACGCCGTCGGGCACCACGACGCCATGTTCGATCACGCGCGTCGGCGTGACGCCGCTGTCCCACATCAGCCGGTTGAAGTGCGTGACGTGGACCAGCAGCGTGCCGGGATCGTCGACCCAATGCCATTGCTCGAACGGGTTTTCCTGCGGCGGGTCGTGCTCGACATAGACGCGTGGCAGACGTTGCTGCGCGGCGCTTAGCACGTGCTCGCGGTCGTGGTCCCAGTGGGTGCGATGCTGGAACAGCACCACGTCGAACTCGTGGTTGGCCACGTCGTCGATTGCGATCTCGTGCACGTTGTCGCCCCACGGCAATACGCCGACCTTGCCGGCATAGCCGGGCGGATGACCGGGTTTCGTCACCAGATAGAAATCGTGCGGCGTCTGGCTCAGGTAATACATGTAGTTGCCGTGCACGTGCCAGGTCAGCACGCGCAGCCGGCGGCAATTACGCAACATGGTGCAGATCCTCGAAAGACAGCGAAACGGTTCCCTCATGCAGACTGCCGGGCGTGCCTGGTCGCGCGCCGGGCGCGCGCGCAAGCTGCTCGCGGGCGGTCTCGACCACTTGTTCGACCTGCACGTTCAGCGCGCACGGATGACCATACGGGCAGTCGCGGAACATGCACGGCCGGCACGCCGGATAGTCGGCCAGCACGCGATGCCGCGCATGATCGAGCGGCGCCCAGCGTCGCGTGTCGCTGCCGCATGCGATCACAACCGACGCGCTCGCCATCGCCGTGGCGATGTGCGAGATGCCGGTGTCGTTGCAGACCACGAGCCGCGCACGCGCGACCAGCGCGGCGAGTCCGCCGAGCGACGTCGCACCCGCCAGATGCAGCGCGGGCGCGCTCATCGCGCCGAGCACCGCGCAGGTCAGCGGCGCTTCGGCGGCCGTGCCGGTGATCGCGATCTGCCAGCCGTCGGCGGCGAGGTGGTCGGCGACGGCCGCGAAGCGCTCGGCGGGCCAGCGGCGCGACGGCAATTGCGAACCGGGGTGAACCAGCACGAGCCGCCCGTCTTCGATGCCGTGATACGTGCGCAGCGCGGTGTACTCGTCGAGGTCGAGCTCGGTGAGCGGGAACGTCAGACGCCGGTCGTGCGACGGCGCGCCGAGTGCGCTCATCAGCGCGAGATAGCGCTCGGGCTCCGGCAGCGCATCGGGCCAATCGATGAAGCAACCCTCGCGCGGTACCTCGTCGGGCTGCACGAAGCCGGCGTCGGCACATGCGCCGAGTTGATGCAGCAGATCGTTGGCGATGCCGCCGCTGCCGTGCAGCTGGACCGCCAGATCGAAACGCCGCTCGCGCATCCGCGCGAAGAACGCGGGCAAGCCATGGTTCGATTCGGGCTGCTCGGGAAAACCGACCGCGCCCGGAAACACGATCAGCTCGTCGACGAGCGCCGCATAGCGCTCGACGAACGCGCGTGCCCACGGCAGTCCGATCAGCGCGATATGCGCATCCGGCGCGGCCGCGCGCAGTGCGCGCAAGGCGGGCACCGCGCACAGCATGTCGCCGAGCTGCAGCGCGCGAAACACGGCGATACGGCGCGGCGCGAGCGCCGCCAGCAGCGAGGGTGGGGTCATGGAAAGAACACCTTGAAACGGATGGCGCCATAGAGCCGCCAGTAGATCGATAGACACGGAATGGGGATCGACGTCCAGAGCATTTCGGCGACGTGGCGCCAGCCGTGGTTGCGCCCGCGCAGCCGCCGCGCGCAGAAATAGCCGGTCAACCCGCACCACGCGATCAAACCCGCGCCCGCGAGCATCGGCTGATCCGCAAACGAACCGCCGATCGCCAGCAACGCGGCGCAGAGAATCGCGTAGTACAGCAGCGGCGGCCGCGAGCGGATGCGCGTTCGAAACAGTTCGGGATGCTTGCGATAAAGCAGCGCATCGAACTGGCTCTTTTTCTGCTGCGCGATGCTGACGCCCCAGCGCGCGGGCCGCACCGGATGCACGACCACCGCGTCGCGGGCGCGCACGATCTGGGCGCCCGCGGTAAGCAGCGTGAACTGCAGGTCCGAATCCTCGCGCCACGCCGACGTGAACCGTTCGTCGAAGCCGCCGGTCGCGACGAGCGCCGCACGCGTGACGAACACGTTCGCGGTCGCGAATTCGGCGCGCGCGAGGCCGCTCGCGTCGGCTTCGTAATCGGTCGGCAGATCGGGCGGCGAGGGCAGCGGCACGACGATCGTGCCGGCGGCCGCCATCGCGCCTTGCGCGAGGGCCGCGACGCCAGCCGTCAGCCAGTGCGGATCGGGCAGCGTGTCGTCGTCGGTGAAGGCGATCAGCGAAGCGCGCGCATACTGCCAGCCCGCGTTGCGCGCGCCGGCCGGCCCCTGGGTGCGCGTGACCGGGAGGTAGTGCACTTCCAGCCCGCGCGGCGCCATCTCGCGTGCGAATCGTTCGACGCAGGCGCGCGTGGCGTCGTCGGGACCGTCGTCGCAGACCACGATCTCGTAGCGGTGCGGCGCGAACTGCTGCGCGCATAGCGCGGCAAGACAGTTCGCGAGCATCGCGGGACGGCGGTAGGTGGGCACGACCACCGACACGTCGGGCCTCGACTGCGTGCGCAACGTGCGGCCGGTTTCCTCGTCATCTTCGCTGCTGTAGCGCGCGGCCACGCCGCCATGCAGGGGCGACGGACACATGACCGAGGCGTTCATGCGCGGCCCCCCGCCTTGTCGACGAGGAACGGGCCGATCACGAGCGCGTCGAGCGGCGAGGTCCAGAACGACTCGACCGCGTCGCGCGGCGAATTCACCATCGGCTCGCCGCGCGTGTTGAACGACGTATTGACGAGAATCGGCACGCCCGTGCGCTGCTTGAACGCCGCCAGCAAGTCGTAGTACAGCGGGTGCTGCGCGCGGTTGATGGTCTGCACGCGCGCGGTGCCGTCCACATGCCGCACGGCCGGAATACGCGCGGCCTTGTCGGCGCGCACGTCGAACACGAACAGCATGAACGGCGCGGTTTGGCCGTTCACGAACCATTCGTTGGCTTCCTCTTCCATCACGACCGGCGCGACCGGGCGAAAGTCCTCGCGATCCTTGATCTCGTTGAGCTTCGCCTGCATCCGCGGATCGACCGGCGATGCGAGGATCGAGCGCGCGCCGAGCGCGCGCGGCCCGAATTCGGTGCGCCCCTGATACCAGCCGATGACCTTGCCTTGCGCGAGCAGATCGGCGGTCTCGCCGGCGATATCGGCGAGTCGCCGGTACGGTACTTTCGACCAGCGCAGGAACTGCTCGATTTCCGCTTCGCTGTATTCGGGCCCGAGATACGCGTGATCCATTTTCCAGTGACGCTCGCGGTCGCCGCGCGCGGCACGCTCGCGATAATCGGTCCACAGTGCCGCGCCAAGCGCGGTGCCAGCGTCGCCGGCCGCCGGCTGTACCCACACTTCGCTGAACGGCCCGGCGTCGCGCACCTTCGAGTTCATCACGCAGTTCAGCGCGACGCCGCCCGCCATGCAGAGCCGGCTCAAGCCGGTCTGCCGATGCAGCCAGTGCGCGAGTTCCAGCACGGTCTCCTCGAGTACGCGCTGCAACGAATTGGCGATATCGAAGTGGCGTTGTTCGAGCGGCCCGCCGCGTTCGCGCGCGGGACCGAAGCGTTCGGTCAGCCGCGGAGCGTCGACGGTATAGCTGCCGTCCTGCCGATAGCGGACGATCTCGCGGAACACCTCGACATAAGCCGGCTTGCCGTACGACGCGAGCGCCATCACCTTGTACTCGTCCGACGAGTGCAGGAAGCCGAGCCAGTCGGTGACCGCTTCGTAGAGCAGCCCGAGCGAGTGCGGCAGCTCGACCTGTTTCAGACGCTTGTACTCGCCGCCGACGAATTGCCCCATGCTGGTCGTCACGCCCTCGCCGCGGCCGTCCATCGTCAGCACGGCGGTGTCGTCGAACGGCGCGGCGAGAAACGCGCTCGCCTCGTGCGCGAGATGGTGCTCGACGAAGTGCCATGCGAAGCCGTGCTCGCGATCCACGCCCTGGAAGCGCTTGCGCAGATGATGCGGCGCGCCGTCGAGCAACTGGCCCTTCGCGTTGGCGATATAGCTGAGGAACAGCGGGTCCCACGCCGACGCGGACGGGTTGTCCGGGCGCGTGCCGGCCGGATCGAACGGCAGCTCGATCGTCGCGCCCGGCCTCTTCGGCATGCCGCCGAATAGCGTGGGGTCGTACGAGTAAGCGACGTGAGCGATCGCGGCGAGCGTAATGCCGGCGGCCTTCAGGCAGTAGTCGATCGCATCGAACGGGAGCTGCCAGGTCGAGAACGGCACCGGACGTTTCGCGTGCTTGACGTGCGTGAAGCGTTCGTCTTCGGCGGCCGCGAGCACCACGCCGTCGCGCAGCAGCGCGGCGGCGCTGTCGTGATAGACCGCGTTGATTCCGAGTGTGTACATGGCATTAGCAGTGGAAGTGGGTTCAGGGGACGGTTGGCTGATCGATCAGCGACGGCGCGCTCGTGTTATCGGCGCGACCGGCGCGCTCCGATACACCACGACGCGGCGCATGCGCGTGCGCTTGCCGCAATTCGAGTGCCGCGTGCACGACCTCGTCGGTCGGAACGCCGAGCAGGCAGGCGTGATGCCCGTGCGGACACACGCTGCGATAGCACCAGCGGCATTCGACGTCGCGATACAGCACGCGTTGCGGCGTTTGCCACGGTGTGTGCTGCGGGTTGGTCAGCGCGTAAAGATCGACGACCGGCGTGCCGAGCGCGGACGCGACATGCACGGGGCCGCTGTTGTTGGACACGAGCACGCTCGCGCGTTCGAGCAGCGCGGCGAGTTCGGCGAGCGTCAGCGCACCGCTCAGGTCGTATAGCTGCGCGCGCGCGCCAAGCGCGGCCGTGCGCATCACGGTCTCGACGAGCGCTTGCTCGCTCGCGCCGCCGGTCACGAGCACCGAGGCGCCGGTTTCGCGCGCGAGCTGCGTGGCGACCTCGCCGAAGCGCTCGGGCGGATAGCGGCGCGACGCAGCGGTCGCACCTGGATGCAACACGATGCACTCGGTGTGGCGGCAGATGCCGAGCGTCCTCAGTTTCGCGTCGAGCGACTGGCGCGCGGCCGGCGGCACGCGAAAGCGCATGCCGGTGTCGCCCGTCTGCGCGCCGACGTGATGCACCAGATCGAGCTGGCGTTGCACCTCGTGCCGTGTGCGCTGCTGCGGCTCCGGCTCGCGCAGCCAGTCGGTCAACAGCGCGTACGGATTTTCACGGCAATGCGCGAGGCGGCGCGGAATCCCCGCGAGATAGCACAGCATCGCGGCCGGCAACGGGCTCTGGCTATAGACGGTGAAAATCACCGCCGCGTCGAAGCCGCCGCGCCGCAGCCGCTGCTGCATGCGGTGATCGTCGAGCAGATCGCGCGTCACGGTCGACGCGGGCGCGACCCACGGCGCGTCGTATTCGATCACATCGTCGACGTCGTCGAGAAACGGCGCGAGCGCGACGCCGCTGCGCGACGCGAGCAGCGTGATATGGCGGTCTTCGGCGGACTCGCGCAGCGCGTGCAGCGCGGGCGTGGTCATCAGCACGTCGCCGAGATTGTCGAGGCGCACGCACAGAATCCGTTTGACCTCGCCGCCCCAGCACACCGGCTGCGACGTATCGGGGGCGCGCGCGTGAGCCAGCTTGGGCGGCGCAAGTGGCAGAGGTGCGTTCACCGTGGCGCCTCCTTGCGGCGCGCCGCGGTGTCCGGCGGCAGGCCGTGCAATACGACGCGTTGCGCGGCCTCGTGGAGACCGGCGGCGCGCGCGCCCGGCGTGCGCTGCGGGCCGGTTCGCCATTCGGTCTCGTGGCCGTTGTCGAGCAGGATCGTGCGGCAGCCGGCGCGATTGCCCGCTTCGACGTCGTCGAGAATGTCGCCGATGAACCAGCTGTTGGCGAGATCGAGCTCATGCTCTTCGGCCGCGCGCAGCAGCATGCCGGGCGCGGGCTTGCGGCAGTCGCAGACGATCGCGTAACGCGCGACGCTGCCCTCGGGATGATGCGGACACCAGTACGTGCCGGCGAGCGTGGCGCCGCACTCGGCGAACATCTGCCGCAGCCGGCGTTCGACGTCGAACAGCGCTCTGTCTTCGAACTTGCCGAGCGCGATGCCGGACTGATTGCTGATCACGAACAGCGCGTACGGGTACGCGGCGAGCAGCGCGAGCGCTTCGCGCGCGCCCGGCGCGAAACGCATCAGCGCGGGATCGGCGTTGTAGGGCACGTCTTCGAGCAGCGTGCCGTCCTTGTCGATGAACACAGCGGGTAGCGTCATGATGGTTCGTGGTATGCGCGAGCTTCGGTCATAAGTCGAAAAAAGGCGCGCCGCAGCCGCTGGACCGGCCGCGGCGTGTTCCAGATGCGCACACCGTGCGGGTTCGCGCGGCGTGCGCCGTCGTCAACGGGACGACGCTGCGGCTGCTTCTCGCAGCGGTAGCTGCGCCGGCTCGGACGCGGTGTCGAGCGATGATTTGGTCGGTGCGAGCCTTGCCGCGCGAGCATAGATTTGCGCGAGCGCATCGCTGACGCCGCGCCAGGTGAAGCCGGTCCGCGCCCGGTCGAGGCCCGCTTCGCCCATCCGGCGCGCGAGCGCCGGGTCGCGCCGCAAGCGGTCGAGCCGCGCGGCGAGCGCGTGCGGATCGCGCGGCGGCACGAGAAAGCCGGTCACGCCATCGAGAATCGAGTAGCGGATGCCGCCGACATCGGCGCCGATCACCGGCGTCGCGCAGGCCATCGCCTCGATCGGCGTGATGCCGAACGGCTCGTACCAGGGCGTCGTCACGAACACGTCGGCGGCGCTGTAGAAGTAGCGCAGCCGCGTGCGACCACGCCGGCCGACGAAGCTCGTCTGCTCCGCGACGCCGCATTCGCGTGCGATCTCGCGCAGGCGCGCGATCTCCGGCGTCGCGATTTCGTTGGGGGCGTCCGAATTGCCGCCGACTATGTACAGCTGCGCCGACGCGTTGAACGTGTGCTTCAGCACGCCGACGCCGCGCACCACGTTGTCGATGCCTTTGCGCGGCACGAGCCGGCCCAGTTGCAGCACGATGAAGTCGTGCTGGCGCCAGCCGAGCGCATCGCGGGCGGCTTCGCGCTCGACGGGCATGAACTCCTCGGCATCGAAACCGCACGGCACGATCTGGATGCGCGCTGGATCGGCGCGATAGTGTTCGAGCAGATCGGCTTGGTCCTGCGGACATTCGGCGACGAGCACGTCCGAGCCTGCGACCAGTTCGTCTTCGATCGCGAAGCGCTCGTCGGGGAAGCCGTCATCCGTTCCCTGATGGATACGCCGCACGCGGCCGAGCGCGTGAAAGGTCGTGACCAGCGGCACGCCGAGCGCAGCCTTCACTTGCAGCGCGGCGAGGCCGGACATGAAGAAGTTCGCGTGCATCACGTCGTAGGACTGCGGTTCGCGGCGAAAGAACGCGCTCAGAAACGCGGCGAACTCGTCCATGAACGGCAGCAGTCGTTCCTTTGGCAATTGCCGCGGCGGTCCCGCGGGCACATGAATCACGCGCACGCCGTCCATGTCGACGCGCTCGGGCAGCAGTGCGCGATCGCGGCGCGTAAACACGTCGACCTGATGGCCCATTTCCACCAGTTGACGCGCGACGTTCGCGACGTAGATGTTCTGTCCGCCGCTGTCGACGCCACCGGCGACAGCAAGTGGCGACGCGTGTTCGCTGATCAGGGCGATCTTCATTGGCATTCCTTCCTGCGATAAGCGGCTATTGATGTTGACTTTCGTAAGCGGCGCACAGCATGTGGTGTGCCATTCGCATCCTGCGGTGCGGACAAACGACGCAAACGTCGCGCGGAACCGTACGAAGCGCTGTAGCGTGCCCTTTTTCGTGGGTAGAGAAGCGCTGTGGCGTCCCCTGTTTCTACATACGGTCATGTAACTTCGAACCGCTCGCGCCGCGCCGGTACCAGGATGGGCGAAGGACCCCGCCCAATTGATAAGTAAGAAGTGCGCGGAAAAGGGCTGGAGCCAGCGCCTTTTTTGCTTGCGCCCGGGCGCGCCGCTTGCGCGACGCCACACTTGTGCGACGTTTCTTCCGGGTGCCCCCACCACGACCTCATGCCGAATTCCGCCCCGCCGCCTCGCTCCGAACTGACGCGCCGAATCGTCGGCGATCTCGCGCATGCGGTATGGCGTTATCGCTGGCAGACCAGCGGGGCGCTCGCGCTGATGATCGCCGCGCGGCTCGCGACCGTGCTGATGCCGCTCACGCTGAAGCACATCGTCGACGAACTGAGCCATCCGCTCGCGCAGGTGGCGTTTCCAGTGTTCCTCGTGCTCGCCTATGCGCTGCTACGATTTTTCGGCGACGCGCTGAACGAGGCGCGCGACGTCGTGTTCAGCATCGTCGTGCAACGCACGGTCGCGGCGCTGACCGAGCGGACCTTCGCGCATCTGCATCGGTTGAGCGCGCGCTTTCATGCGCGGCGCGAGACTGGCGCGATCGTGCGCGACGTGCAGAAAGGCGCCGACGGCATCGGCTTTCTGCTCGGCACCGCGCTGTTTACGATCGTGCCGACCTTCTTCGAGATCGCGGTGATCGTCGCGATCATGGTGCATAGCTACGCGCGCGAATTCATGCTCGTGATCGTCGTGACCTTCGTGCTGTATGCGGGCTACACGTTCGTGTTCACGCGGCGGCGCGTCGCATTCCAGCGCGCGGTCAATCTGCTCGAAGCGCAATCGGACGGGCGGCTCGTCGACAGTCTGCTGAACTACGACACGGTCAAATACTTCGCGACCGAAGAGAGCGAGACGCAACGGCTCGGCAACGTGCTGGAGAAGTGGGTGCACGCGCGCATCGCTAACCAGAACGCGTTGACCGCATTGCACGTGGGACAGAGCGCGGTGATCGCGCTCGGGGTAGCGGCGGTCATGCTGCTCGCCGCGCAGCACGTGGTGGCCGGCAGCATGAGCGTCGGCGATCTGATTCTGGTGAACGCCTACCTGATCCAGATCTGCATGCCGCTGAATACGCTCGGCTTCGTGTTTCGCGAGACCAACGACGCGCTCGTCAACGTCGAGCGCATGTTCGTGATTCTGGTCGCGCGCGGCCGCGTCGGCGAGGATATCGATGCGCGCGACGCGCAGCCGCTGAAGGTCGGCGCGGGGCTGATCGAGTTCGAACATGTCGATTTCGGCTACGACACGGCGCGTCGGGTGCTGCGCGATGTCGACTTTCACGCGTATCCGGGCAAGACGCTCGCGGTGGTCGGCGGCAGCGGCTCGGGCAAATCGACGCTCGTGAAGCTGCTGTTTCGCCTCTATCGGCCCGAGCGCGGCATGATCCGCATCGACGGGCAGGACATCAGCATGCTCACGCAGCGCAGTCTGCGCGAGGCCATCGGCATCGTGCCGCAGGACACCGTGCTGTTCAATGAAACGATCGCCTACAACATTGCCTATGGACGTCCGTCGGCGACGCGCGCGGACGTCGTGCGGGCGGCGCGGGCCGCGCAGCTCGACGAGTTCATCGAGCGCTTGCCCGACCATTACGACACGCGCGTCGGCGAGCGGGGCGTGCGGCTATCGGGCGGCGAGCGGCAGCGCATCGCGATTGCGCGCGCGATTCTGAAGGACCCGCGCATCATCGTGTTCGACGAGGCGACCTCGGCGCTCGACACGCGCTCCGAGCGCGCGATCCAGACCGAGCTGACGCGCCTCGCGCAAGGCCGCACGTCGATCGTGATCGCGCATCGACTTTCTACCGTCGTCGACGCGGACTGGATTCTGGTGATGGAGCACGGCCAGGTGGTCGAGCAGGGCACGCATCGGGAACTGCTCGCGCGCGAGGGCGTGTACGCGAAGATGTGGTCGCTGCAATGGCAGCAGGGCGAACTCGAACACGCGCAGCGCCGGCTGACCGCGCGATCGGTCAGCGTCAGCGCATTGACGGCGGGTGTGATCGATGCATTGCACGACGAGATCGCCGAGCGGCGCGTCGTCGTCTACGCGGAGCCGTCCGACCACGAGCTGCGGTTGACCGGCGATCCGAGCGTGCTGCAACCGTTGATCGCCGAGTTGTGCCGCAATGAGATCGCGCAGGCGAGCCCGGGGCAGCGCATCGCGTTGCGCGCGCAGCGGCACGGCAATCATGTGGGGTTCAGCGTGCTCGGCATGGGCGACAAGCCGGCCGAGCTATCGCAGGCGGCGGCGCGGCAGATGGAAAGCGCGCTGGCGGCCGCGGGCGGCAGCTTCACGCTGACGCCGCTGAACGGGCGGCTCGCCTATGTGGCGATGCTGCCGCTGCGGCCGGTCGCGGATGCGCAATCGCCACTGGCGTCGGCGCCCACGGCGCCGGATTCGGCGGAGCCCGCTCCGCTCGATGGCCTCTTCGTGCTCGCGATCGACGACCAGGAAGAAGCGCGCGACGCGCTCGAAGCGGTGCTGAGCACGAGCGGCGCACGCGTACGGCTATGTGCAGCTGGCACCGAAGCGCTGGACTGGCTGCGCGCGACGGACCCGGCGCAATGGCCGCACGTGCTGCTCTGCGATCTGATGCTGGCCGGCGAAGATGGCCATGACGTGCTGAGCCGTTTGCGCGCACTGGAAGGCGGCCGCCCGTCGATACGCGGCGGGCCACTGCCCGCGATCGCGCTGACCGGCTACACGGACGCACTCGACGAACAGCGTGCGCGCACCGTGGGTTTCGACGCGCACTTGCACAAGCCCGTGGCGCCCGCAGAACTGATCGCCGCGATCCGGCGGCTCGCGCAGGCGCCGTCGCGCACGGACACGGCGTTGCCGCGATCATGATGCGCGCGATTCAGGTCTGGGCGAGGTCTCAGATCGGCGCGTCGAACTTGCCACCAACAGTCGTCGTTGCGGACGCGTCGAGATTGCGCTCGGCCGCGCGCACGCGGTCGCGCATCGCGAGGATCGACCGGGGGACCACCCGGCGTTCTCGCACGGTCCACGCCAGCCCGGCCAGTAATTCGGTGCCGTCGCGCATCAGCGTGCCTTCCCGCGCGAATACGTCGAGGGCGCGCAGAGTCGCGCTCAACGCTTCGCCCAACGGCAGACGCAGCCACGCGACCCACGCGGCGTTGCGCGCGAGCATGCGACGGCGCAACGCGCTGTCGCGCACCGGCGACGGATGGTGATGGAGCGTCAACTGCTCGCAGTAGACGATCGCATGTCCCGACGCGAGCACGTCGAGCGAAACGAGTGTTTCCTCACCGCCGATGAAAAGACGCGGCTCATAGCCGCCGATCTCGCGATACAGCGCCGCGCGAAACACGCACGCGCCCGCCATCAAGCCGATCAAGGAGGGCCCCGGCAGACCGACACGGCCGAGCGGGCTTGCGCGCATCAACGCACAGGTCGGATCCGTCGTGTTGTCCGCGCCGACCGCGACGCGCGCATTCAGCACGCCGACGCGCGGCCATGCATCGAGCAATTGCACCGCGCGTTCGAGCGAGCCCGGGCCCCACCAGGTGTCGTCATCGCAGAACGCGACATAGTCGGTCTCGACGCACGCGACCGCGTGGTTGCGGCCCGCCGCGCCGAGATTGCCGTTGCATTCGACGACGCGAACGCTCGGATAGCGCGCTTCGACGAGTGCGACCGTGTTGTCGGTGGAACCGTTGTCGGCGACGATGATCGGCGGGTTTTCGGGTAACGCGAGCAGACGTTCCAGGGTGGTGAGCAATTCGCCCGCACGGTTATACGTGAGAACAACGACCGAAATACGCGGGTGGGGGGCTTTGGTTTGCATGCTGTGCAATCGCTTCGACGGTTGGACTGCGACGACGAAGCAAACCTCGTGCCGTGCGTCACGCGTTTTGCGTAGATCGACACGATTCGTCGCGGCCAAGCGGCCAATAGCGTTCGGACGAAAAAAGGCTTGCCTGTCCTTCGGGACCGAATGCGCGCAATTGGCTGCGATAGGCGTCGAGTGCCGCGCGCTTCATGCGCTCGTGTTGCGTGGTGCCGGGCACGTTCAACGCATGCGGCGTGTTGGCCGCATAGCCGCGTTTCGCGAGGTCGGACAGGCGCGCTTGCACGACGCCGGACATGCGCCGGTAGGGCACATCTTCATAGGCGATGAACGGAGTGGCCGGCTGACGCTGCATCAGGGCGAGACAGGCATTGGACACGAGAACGTGATCCGAATGGAACAGGCCCAACGGCATCACGACGCGCGTCGGTTTTGCGTGAGAAACAGTCTGGCTCAACGCGGTGAACAGCTCATCCGCACCGGGCGACGCATGGTATTGCGCGTCGCGGAACAGCAGATGCACGGGAATCGCCGACAACAACCCCAGCGCCTCCCGGTCTTCCGCCTGACGTGCGCGCATCGCTTCGAGCGCGTCGGCGAAACCGGCCGCGCGGTCCCAATCGGTCGTCATGTTCCCGGCGGGCGGCGCGGTGAAAACCGTGCAGACGACCGTGCCGGGATGCGCGGCGGTCAGAAGTCCGCAGCTGAGGACCGCATCGTCGAGATGCGGTGAGATGACGAGCAAGCGCTGGTTCGATTCCATACCGGCGATTAGCAAGCTACATTCCGCCGGCGCGGTGCGCGGAGGGTCGGTGCGGGAATAGCACTTGCTGCCATTGCGGTTCTGCTACCCGCTTGCCACTTCAGCTATGAGCCCCCCTGTAAAACCGCCCGACCACATTCGCGCGGCGGGCGCAAGGAACCGGACGACTGCCTCGGCACTCCGCGCGCCAAATGATCCGCAACTCACTTCAGAAGGGCGAAGCATGACGAACGACGAAGTGGCGAGCCCGCGCACGCAACGGCGGCGGCTTGGAGGATGGCTGCCGCGCGAGGAAGCGCAGCTCGCGCACTACCGGACCATGCTGGTGGCCAAAGCGCGCGAACGTGCGCGCACGGCGCCACGCACGCGCGCGGTGATCGTGATCGAGTGCGAGGATCCGGCGGTGGGGCAGGTGGCGTGCGTGTTCGTTGGCATGGCGGACGTGTCGTCGTGCAGGATCGAGGCGTTGCCTGGTCAGCGCGTCAGAAAGGGCGATGAGTTGGGTTTTTTCCAGTACGGCGGATCGACCTGCTGCCTGGTGTTCGAGCCGGGCGTGATAGATCGCTTCGTCGTGGAACCGCCGTTCGGCGACAGGCAGCCACCGATCGAGGTCAACGCGGCCGTTGCGAGGGTCGCGTCGCGCAACGCGTCGTCGTCGCAAAGCAACGGATAGACCCGTTGCGCCCCGTCAAGCCGCTAGTTCAGCCGCGCAGCCGCGCGAAAATACTCATCAGGTCTTCGAGAACCACCGGCTTTTTCAGGTGCGCGTCGAAGCCCGCGTCTGCGGCCGCGCTGACGTCCGCCTGCTGGCCGAAGCCGCTGACCGCGATACAGATCACGGACTTCATCGCCGGCATACCGCGCAGCTTGCCGATGAACTCCATACCGTCCATGCCCGGCATGCCGATGTCGGACAGGATGATATCGGGCGCGTTGCCGTTGATGATCGTCAACGCTTCCTCGCCGCTCGTCGCGGTCCGCACTTCGGCGCCCTCGCTTTCCAGCAGCAGCTTGAAGGTTTCGACGGTCGCGGCGTCGTCGTCGACCATCAGGATACGTGTGCCTTTCAACGGCTCGGCGGTGACTTCGATACCCGCGCTCGTGCGGGTGGCGAGCCGGTGGGTGGGCAGGGTCACCGTGAACGTTGCACCGCGGCCGACGCCGTCCGACTCCGCACGCACCGCGCCGCCGTGCAGGTTGACCAGATCACGCACCAGCGCGAGGCCGATGCCGAGGCCCCCGCGGCGCGAGCCCGGATCGCGGCTCTGCTGGAACATCTCGAAGATATGCGGCAGCAGCGACGCCTCGATGCCGATGCCGGTATCGCTGACGCGCAGCACGGCCTCGGCGTGATCATTGACCTGCAACGACACCTGGATCGAACCGCGCTGCGTGAACTTCAGCGCATTGCTGATCAGATTCCACACGATCTGCTCGATCCGTGTGAGGTCGGCGTGAACGATCACGGGCGCATCGGTCATCTCGACGCTGAGCGTGATGCCGCGTTGCGCGGCATCGTCCTGCACCGCGCTGCACACGCGCTGCACGATCTCGCGCATGTCCACTACGGTGCGCACGACCGACAGCTTGCCCGTGCGCACGCGCGAAATGTCGAGCAGATCGTCGATGATTTGGGCCTGGCCCATCACGGTGCGGCGGATCGTATCGGTCGCGCGCGACACGTTCAGGTTCTGCCGCGCTTCCGGCGCGCGCGCGATCAGCTCGGCGCTGGCCGAAATCAGGTTCAGCGGATGCTTGAGCTCGTGCGACACGACCGCGAGAAATTCGTCGCGGCGCCGCTGCGCGTCGCGCTCGCTCGCCGCGCGCAGCGTTTCGACATGGGTGCCGCGTCCCGAGGTCGGTTCGTGCACATATTCGCCGAGATCGCGCGTGATCTTCGCAAAGCCGCTGATGCCCGGTTCGTCGAGACGGGACAGCACGCCGCTCGCGAAAAAGCGCGTGCCGTCCTTGCGCAGATGCCAGCACTCCTCTTCGGCGCGGCCGTTCAGACGCGCTTCGGCGAACTCGCGTTGCGCGACGTTGCCGGCGCGGTCCTCGTCGGTGTACAGGATGTCGGCGGACTGGCCGATCATTTCGGCTTCCGAATAGCCGAAAATCCGTTCCGCGCCCGCGTTCCAGCTAGTGATCACGCCGTTATCGTCGAACGTGATGATCGCGTAGTCCTTGGTGCCCTCCGCGACGATGCGCATGCGCCGCTCGCCTTCGCGCAGCCGGTCTTCCGCCTGACGGCGATCGGTGATGTCGATGAACGACAGCACCGCGCCGTCGATGCGGTCTTCCGTCGTGCGGTAGGGCACGAAGCGGGCAAGATACCAGCGCCCGTCGTTACTCTTCAGCTCGCGTTCGATCAGGCGCAGCGAGTCGAACGCTTCGGCCGCGTCGTCGGCGAGCCTGTCGTATTCGAGCCGGTGCGTGATGTCGAGCAGCGAGCGGCCGATGTCCGATGGAATGATGCTGAAGACGTCGGTTGCGCGCGGCGTATAGCGCTTGATGCAGAAGTTGCGGTCGACGAAGATCGTGCCGATGTCGTTCGCGGCGATCAGGTTGTGCAAGTCGTCGTTGATCTTGCCGGTTTCCTCGACCTTCGACTTCAGTTCCGCGTTGACCGTGGTCAGCTCCTCGTTGATCGATTGCAGCTCTTCCTTGCTGGTTTCGAGTTCCTCGGTCGCCGAGCGCAGTTCCTCGTTGATCGCCTGCAATTCCTCGTTCGACGCCTTCAGCTCCTCGGTCGAGGTTTCCGACTGCTCGATCGTGGACTGCAACTGTTCCTTCGTGCGTTGCAGCTCGCGTTCGAGCTGGCTGATGATCGGGTCTTTCTGCACGTCGGCCGAGGCCGTTTCCGCGTTGGCCATGCTGTCCTCGACCTCGTCGAACAGCACCAGCACGAAGTCCGCGTTCGCTTCCGGATCGTGCACCGGCCGCGCGGTCATCTTGACGAAGTACGAACGGCCATCGCGTTCCATGTGTACACGGCGCGCTTCGACACTGCGGTTCGTGTGCAAGGCCTGATAGATCGCGGTGCGCAGTTCGAGCCGCAGTTCCGGGCGCACGGCGGCCACGATGTGATGCGACGGCTCGCCGCCGGAATATTGCAGAAAACGCCCGGCGCGATCGGACAGATGAACGATTTCGGATTCGCGGCTCACCAGCACGCTGGGCGGCGCATATTGCTCGACGAGCCGCTGATGCAGATCGCCGAACGAGAAGCGCCGGCGCCCTGTCGGCTGCACCGTGGTCACCACGGGTCGCGATCTCATCGTGCCCGACATCGCGATCGGCACCGGCGTGTCGCCGCGCACGGCCAGGTTCGCGCGATAGATGCGGTTGCGCTTGTCGACCACGGTGAACATCGAGCTCACGCTGTCGGCCGATTCCGAGCTACCGAGAAACAGCACGCCGCCGGGCCGCAGCGCGAAGTGGAACATCCGCAGAATTTCGATCTGCGCTTCGCGGTCGAGGTAGATCAGCAGGTTGCGGCAGCAGATCATGTCGAGCCGCGAGAACGGCGGATCGCTCAGCACGTTATGGTGCGCGAACAGCATGCGTTCGCGCAGTTCCTTCTTGATCCGGAAGTGCGCGGCGTCCTTCGTGAAGAACTGGCGGATGCGCGCCGGCGTCAGGTCGGCGAAGACCGAGTCCGGGTACAGACCGGTGCGTGCGAACGAAATGGCGCGCTCGTCGATGTCGGTCGCGAATACCTGAAACGACACGCCCTCGTGTGACTTTATCGAGCGCTCCTGCATCAGCATGGCCAGCGAATACGCTTCCTCGCCGGTCGCGCAGCCCACCGACCAAACGCGGATACGGCCCTGCTCGCCGCGCTGTTCGAACAGGGGCGGCAACACCTCCCGCTCGAGCACGTCGAACGCTTCCTTGTCACGGAAGAAATTGGTGACGCTGATCAGCATGTCCTGCAGCAGCGCCTGGGTTTCTTCGGGATGCAGATGCAAATAGTCGCGATACGCCTGCAGCTCGGTGATGCCGTTGACCTGCAGCCGGCGTTCGATGCGGCGCAGGACCGTAGCCCGCTTGTAATGGCGGAAGTCGTGCGCGGTGCGGGTGCGCAGGATCACCATGATCTCGCGCAACGCGCGTTCCGCCGACTCGTTGACCGTGTCTTCGTCGGGCTCTTCCGCCTGCGCGGCCGGCAAATGGATTTCCCGCGCGGTGGACCACAGATCCATCAGCCGTTGCGGCATCTCGGCCGCGGTCATCACGAAGTCGGCCATGCCGGTCGCGATCGCGCTGCGCGGCATGCTGTCGTATTCGGCCTCGGAAGGGTCCTGCACGAGCGTAATGCCGCCCATTTCCTTGATACGCGACAGGCCGACCGAGCCATCCGAGCCCGCGCCCGACATCACGATGCCGATCGCGCGTTCGCGGTGCGCCTCCGCGAGCGTGCGGAAGAACAGATCGATGCTCGCCCGGCGTCCTTCCTCGGACTGCTTCTGCGTGACGCGCAGGTAGCCGTCGACCATGATCATCTCGAACGAGGGCGCGACCAGATAAACGTGATCCGATTCGATTGGCGTGGGGCCCGTGACCTGTTGCACCGGCATGCTGGTGACTTTCTGCAGCAGCGAGGCCAGATTGCTTTCGTGATCCGGCGACAGGTGAACGACCACTACGAAGGCCATCGACGTGTGCGCAGGCAGCGCCTCGAAGAATTCCGTCAGCGCGTTGAGCCCCCCCGCCGATGCGCCGATACCGACGATCGGATAGTGTGCCTGGCTAGGCAGAGACTGCCCTCGCTTTTTTGACATGGCTGCGCGTCCCTTCTTGGAAAAGGATAGTCCAGCGGTGGATTTTTATAGGGCAACGAGCCCATTTCCTGCTGGGCCAGACACCCATTATCTCGCATTGGACTTATATTTCCAGCAGCATGGAATGCAGGAGTTCGGCCGCGTGGCCCCGCGCGCGTGCGAAGAGCTGACGATGCATACGATCATCGAGGAAGAGCTGTTGTATCCGGCCGCGCAACAGGCGCTGCCCGACGACGACAAGCTCGATGTCGATGAAGCCTACGTCGAGCATTTTCTGGTGAAAACGCTGATCGCGAAGTTCGAGACGCTGAAGCCGGGCGACAAAGGCTTCGACGCGACGTTCAAGGTCATGTCCGCGCTCGTGCGGCATCACGTCGAGGAAGAGGAAGGCGAACTCTTTCCGGCCTTGCGGCGCACCGGCTGCGATCTCGCCGCGCTCGGTGAAAAGATCGCGGCGCGCAAGCAAATGCTGCAAGCCAGGCTGGATCAGGCGGGCAGTCGCGCGGTCGGCGACAAGACCTGATGGGAGCCTTGAATTTGCGCGCGGCGCTCGCACTGATTCGTTTAAAACGTCGCTGCGACAGTCATGTCTATAAGTCGACACTTACGGACGTGCGCACCCTGTTACATGTCCATTAACATCGATTTCAGGAGGTACAACAGGATCGCCTGATGAAGCAGGGAGAGCCATGTCAAGGAGAAAGCTGAAACTGACGCAGTATCTGGCGGCAGGGGTCGCCTCGCGCGACGACTTTTCCATCTACGTCACCGCGCGCCGCAGCGCCGATGGGCGATTCTATGCCGATCTGCTGGTGAGCCGTAAAGTGGATGGCCGCCGTCTGTTCCCGTTCGATGGCGCGCCCGAAGTCGGTCCGTTCAACAGTATCGAGGAAGCGCGGCTCGCCGCCGAGGAGTACGGTGCGCGAATCGTCGCGGCCGACCTTGCCTGTCCCGAGGCGTGAGCGCGCGGCCCGCCGCGATATCGCCTGGCGACACGATCGCCTTCAAACGCTTGCCCTGGTTCACGACTGGCACGCGGTGGATCTGTGCCCGCCGTTTTCGTTCTGACGTCGTCGATGTCGCCTTCCTCGAGCACCAGTCCGGCGGCGCGCTGATTTGATTGGCACGTCGAATAGCGGGGTGCCATCGAACGAACGCGCGCCGCGGGGAACAACGCTTGCTAGCCTGTGGCTCGCCGTCATTCGGGCACGGTGCATGTGGCGCCGTACCGCGGCATCGCTCACGTTCACGGAGAAGCACTTATGGACAAGGAACTCGAAGCCCGCATTCGCACGCGGGCATACCAGATCTGGGAAAACGATCCGTCGCCGGAAGGGAGAGCCGACGACCATTGGGAAGAAGCGCGCCGGCAGATCGAGGCGGAAGGCGCGGCCGACGAGGCTGCCGTGCCGCAGGAGGCGACCGATCAGTCCGCGGAGCGCGAGCGCGGCTCGCGCATCGCGCCCGAAGAGCAACTGCAGGAAATGTCGGACGATGACATGGAACCGCCGAAGCGCGCCACGCGGCCGCGCGCCGGATAAGCGAGCGCCGCCCCTTTACACCGACGCCGGCGATGGCGTCGGTGCCACCGGCCATGCGCGTTGGTGGCGCGTCGCGGTCTCTCATCGGTGGTCCCGCTCGACGCGCTGGAGTTGATCGAAGTAATGCTCGACGCGCGACAGCGCATACAGCGCGGCGGCCGACCGCACGTCGTTGCGGTCGCCCGAAAAGCGCCGCGTCTCGGCGAAGGTGGTGAACTCATTGCCGCGCCGTCGGAACGACCACGCGAAGCATTGCGTGCCTGGTGGCGGATCGTCAGCGGAGCCGCCATGCGCGCCGCTATCGGCGAGCCCCGTGTTCGATACCGCGATGTCCGCGCAGCAGCCTTCCTGGCGCAGCGCGCCCTCGGCCATTTCGCGCGCGACCGCTTCGCTGGTAAGCCCGTATTGCTTCATCGTGCTTTGCCGCACGCCGAGAAAGCCTGCTTTGCCCGATGGCGAGTAGCTGACGAAGCCGACATCGAGACACGCGCCGCTACCCGGCACGCTCGCCAGATACGACGCGATCTGACCGCCGGTGCAGGATTCGGCGGTCGCGAGCTTCAGACCTCGCGAGCTGAGGAAGGACACGACCTGCATGGGAATGTTCATGATTTTCGCTTTGGTTGTGCGACGGATTCGGACGGCATTTGGTTCGTGCAATCGCTCCCGAGAAGCGCGCAGCAAAGATCGGTCCGGGCGCGCTTCACGTTTCGCGCATCGCCACGAGCACCTGCCGGCGGTATGCTCATTACTGAAGCGTGAAAGAGCAGCGGACTCGCGCGCGGCCTCGTCGCAATGCGTGGCGCGCGCAGCGCTGCGCATTCGCGAGGAGGTGGCGATGAGCGATTTCGACGAAGCGCGCGCATGGATGGTCGAACGGCAGATCGTGCAACGCGGCGTGCGCGACGACTACGTGATCGAGGCGATGCGGCGCGTGCCGCGCGAGGCATTCGTGCCATCCGAACTGCGCGAATTCGCGTATGACGATACGCCGCTGCCGATCGGCGGCGAGCAGTCGATCTCGCAGCCGTACATCGTCGCGAAGATGCTCGCGGCCGCCGAGTTGCAGCCCGGCGATCGCGTGCTCGACATTGGCACGGGCTCCGGCTATGCGGCCGCGATCGCCGCGGAGATCGCCGGCCGGGTGGATTCCATCGAACGCGACCCGAGCCTCGCCGAGGGCGCGCGCGAGCGCTTGCAGCGGCTCGGCTACGAGAACGTCGAAGTGCATGTCGGCGACGGCACCGCAGGTCTTGCCGCGCATGCGCCCTATAACGCGATCATCGCGGCGGCGGGCGGACCGCGTGTGCCGCGAGCGCTGCGCATGCAACTCGCCGTGGGCGGACGGCTCGTGATGCCGGTCGGCAGCAGTCAGAGCCGTCAGCGGCTCGTGAAGATCGTGCGGCGCGGTGAACACGACTACGACGAACATGCATTCGGCGACGTGCGCTTCGTGCCGCTCGTCGGCGACGATGGCTGGCCGGAGCCAGGCGGCGCGCCGCGCGCGGATTTGCGGCCCGCATCCACGTCCACGCCCATCCCGCTCACGCCTACGCCGGCCGCACCTACGCCGGCCGCGCTCGAACTCGCGATTCGCGACGCGGCCGAACCGTTGCCCGACATCGATTCCGCGGAATTCGCGGCATTTTTCGACCGCTTCGCCGGGCAGCGCATCGTGCTGCTCGGCGAGGCCAGTCACGGCACGTCGGAGTTCTACCGTGCGCGCGCGGCGATCACGCGGCGCCTCGTCGAGCAGCACGGCTTTTCGATGATCGCGGTCGAGGCCGACTGGCCCGACGCCGCGATCGTCGACCGGCATGTGCGCGATCGGCCGATGCCCGGCGGGCGGTCCCGACCGTTTCGCCGCTTTCCGACCTGGATGTGGCGCAACACCGACTTCATGGGCTTGGTCGCGTGGCTGCGCTCGCACAACGCCGCGCACCCCGAGCGCGAAACGCGCTTTTACGGGCTCGATATCTACAGCCTTTCCGAATCGATCGACGCGGTATTGCGCTATCTCGACAGCGTCGACCCTGCCGCGGCGCGCATCGCTCGCGAGCGTTATGGGTGCCACAGTCCGTGGCAGAAAGATCCGGCCGTGTATGGACGCGCCGCGTTGAGCGGCGGCTACGCGCAGTGCGAAGAACACGTGGTCGCGCAACTCGGCGATCTGCTGAAAAGCCGGCTCGACTATGCGCGCGAAGATGGCGAGCGCTTCCTCGACGCGGCGCAGAACGCGCGGCTCGTGGCGGTCGCCGAGCACTACTATCGCGCGATGTACTACGGCGGGCCGCAAAGCTGGAATCTGCGCGACACGCATATGTTCGACACGCTGCGTCATACGCTCGACAGCCGCGGGCCGCAGGCGCGTCTGGTCGTGTGGGCGCACAACTCGCATATCGGCGACGCGAGCGCCACGCAGATGGGCCGCATGCAGGACGAGATCAATCTCGGCCAGCTGTGCCGCGCGCAGTTCGGCGACGCGGCGGCGCTGATCGGGTTTGGCACGCACAGCGGCACGGTCGCCGCGGCGAGCGATTGGGGCGGACCGATGGAGGTCAAAACCGTGCAGCCATCGCTCGAGGGCAGCGTCGAATTCAGCATGCACGGCACGGGTCTCCCGCGCTTCCTGCTCGACCTGCGGCCCGGCATGCACGACACGCTGCGCGAACGGCTGCGCGCGCCGCTATTGGAGCGCTTCATCGGCGTCATCTACCGTCCCGGGACCGAGCGGTATAGCCATTACGCGGAAGCGTCGCTGGCCGAGCAGTTCGATGCGTTCGTGTGGTTCGATCGCACGAGCGCGGTGAGCGCGCTGCCCGTTTCCGCCGACGAAAAGAACCACGCGGCGGAGACTTTTCCGTTCGGTGTGTGAGGGCGATCGGCACGCTCACGCCTCAGGCGAGGAACGCGGCTTGCAACGGAACGGACAGTGCATTCCAGCTGGTCCGAACCGAGGGGGCGCTCATGAACAAGGTTGTACAGCGCCTCGCCATCGCCGCGATGTCGGGTGTTGCCAGTGGCGTCGTCTGCGCGCAAGGCGCCTGGCAAGTGGAGCCGCGACTAGGCGAACCGTGAACATGCGGGGCGCGCGAACCAGGCCGTGGTTCAGCACGGACAGCGCCGCCAGCATGGCGCGAGCAGTGCGCGCTAGCGGCGACGCGGCCTGGCTGCCGCCACCGCCGCGCGTGCTCGCGGTTCCGCCATGAAGGACGAACCGGTCTGGTTCCTGCTGATCGGCGCGCTGCTCACGTTCATGGCCGTCGCGCGCGGGCCGATCCGCCGCTTGCCGCTGACCGGCGCGATGATCTATCGGCTGGTCGGCGTGGCGGTCGGGCCGGCCGTGTCCGGGCTCGTCGGGGTCGATCTGCTCCGCAATACCGCGTTGGTCGCGACGCTGGCTGAAGTCGGGCTCGTCGTGTCGTTGTTTTCGATCGGCATGCATCTGCGCGTGCGGCTGCGCAATCCGCTGTGGTTGTTGCCGCTGCGGCTCGGCGGCCCGGCGATGCTCTTCACCGTTGCCTTGATGTTCGGCTTCACCGCTTTGGTGACCGGACGCGCGGACGGCGCGGCGCTGCTGCTGCACGCGTATGCGTTCGTCGCGGTGTTCGTGGCGGGCGTCGCCGTCCGTCACGAGGAACTGCGCGCGACGGGCGACAAGAATCCCTCGGAAGTGCTCGACGAGGTGCAGCACGGCGAACAGGTCGATGTCGCCCAGGATCCGGAAATGGCGCATGCGGTCCTCGCCGAATCGATGATGGGCTTCATGCGCGAAATGGAGCGACTCGCGGAGTTGTCGCTGATGCTGATCATCGGCTGCGTCGTGTCCGCGCACTGGCACGAGATGTTCGATCTGCGCGCCGTGTTGCCCGCGGTGTTTCTGTTTTTCGTCGCGCGGCCGCTGTCCGTCGTCGTCGCGATGATGGGTGCGCGCATCGACAACAGCCAACGGCATCTGATGGCGTGGATGGGGATTCGCGGCGTCGGCGCGTTTTACTACCTGATGTTCGGCCTCGAATACGTGCGTGGCGCGATGACGCCGCTGCTGCCCGCCGTGCTCGATGCGATCGTGTTGTCGGTGCTGCTGCATGGCTCGACCGCGAACTATCTGTTGCGGCGGTATTTCGACCGGCGTCGCTGAATGAAGCGACGGGCGCGATGGCTCGCGTTAGTTGTCGGGCCGCGCTCCGCCTGGCTCCCGTTTGCCGCTCCTTGTATCGCAATGTATCCGTGCGGCCCGGGGATACGTGCGCTTACCAAACCCGCTGATCCAGACACATGCGAGATACGTCGGCGCGTTCAAATACGTGCACCGCAAGTTCGAGCCCGGATTTGCAGACCTGAATATCACTGGATCAACAGGAGTAAGCCACCATGACCCGCATCGAAGAAGTGCTGTACACCGGCAAAACCCATACGACTGGCGGCCGCGAAGGCGCTGCGCGCAGCTCGGACGGCCGTCTCGACATCAAGCTGTCGTCGCCGGGCACCTCGGGGGGTGGAACGAATCCCGAGCAGTTGCTCGGCGCGGGCTGGTCGGCGTGTTTCATCGGCGCACTCGGGCTGGCGGCGCGCGCGTTGCACCTGTCGTTGCCGGCCGATACCAGCGTCGATGCGGAGATCGATCTCGGCACCACCGATGGCGCTTATTTCCTTCAGGCGCGGCTGTTCGTCAGTCTTCCCGGTGTCGAGCGTGACGTGGCGCACGGGTTGATCGAGCGAGCGCATCTGACCTGCCCGTATTCGAAGGCGTTGCGCGGTAATGTGGATGTGCAGACTACGCTCGTTTGAGCGTCGCTGAAGGTGGTGGCGGGGCCGCGCCGAAGCATCGCGCGGCCCCGCGTATCTGCTATGCCAGCAGGTTCGAAAGCTACGCGGTGTCGGGTTCGAGCGGCCCGCTACGCCGCAGGCGCAACCGACGCTCCCGCGATCTTGTGCCGCGCGAGCGATTGCGCCACAAAACCCGAGGCCTTCATCTCTTCGACAAACGAACGCAGCGCGTGAGCCGCCGCTTCGCCGCGGCTCTTCGGCACACCCATCGCCTGCCGGATCACCATGAAGCGCTCGTCTAGCAGCCGCAGACCGGGAGTTTGCTTCGCATCGGCCTCGAGTTGCTGCTTCACGCCTGCCGCCACTTCCAGATGCTGCTCGACAAACGTCGGCACGACGCTCGGCGAGCTCGGCGCGCGCACGATTTGCGCGGATTTCAGCTCGCGCGTCAGAAACAGATCGTACGCACTGCCTTGGCCAACGACGACCCGGTTGTGCGCCTGATCCACATCCTGATTCGAGCGTACCGGCGAGTCGTCGCGCACCAGGTAGAAGCCTTCGATCAACACATACGGCGCCGTGAACGCAATCGTCTCGCCGCGCAACGGATCGATCGCGAAGAAGCCGAAATCCGCGCGCTCCTCGCCGACGGCCTGCACCGATTTGCCGGCCGTATCGAAGACCACCAACTCCAGTTCGACGCCGAGTTTCGCGGCGAACGCGCGCGCGAGATCGACCGATACGCCGAACGGCTCGCCGGAGTCGGCGTGACGATTGGCCAGGATTGGATTGCCGAGATTGATCGACGCGCGCAGCTTGCCCGTGGGCGTGAATGCGGCGACGACGGAAGGATCGATGGTCATAAGGCCTCTCGTGGCGATGGCGTTGGGGCGAGCGAAGTCTCAGGGTTCAAGGATTTCGCTGATGCGGGATAGCGCGTTGAGAGTATGCAGCAGATGCTCGCGCGTTGCTTCTGACACTTCTTCGTTGCGCTCGCGCTCCAAGAGTTCGGCAGATGGTCGATCTCAAGCCTGCTGCGTCGTCAAACTTTTCTGCAATGTCGACGGGAAGTCAAGACGCGTTTCGATGACCGCGGTCGCGTCGATCGGTCGAATGGTCAGAAGCTGGTGAAGGTCAATTATTGATAAATCTATCTGATTCGCATGGACTGTAACCAATTTTCAGAGTTGGTTGATTGCGGTCCGCACAAATCTGATGAACGATCGAAGCGGATGCGGCGGAATCATTGCCATCATTCTCAATAGGCGCCTGACTTGCGTCACTGGCGCATTTTTCATTAAGGAACACTGCAAAATGCCGGACACGCGACAACGTAATAGCAAGTTATATCGGTTGGTCACAGGGGGGCGTTATCGCAAGCCCGAACGACGGAATGTAATGGACATAGGTAGCGGGTCGGCCAGCAGCGTCGCACACGCGACATCAGCGATCAGCATTGCGGGCAACTTCGACCAGCGGTTCGCGCTTCGCGATGGCAACGGCCGTGCGCTTCTTGAGACGCTCCATGCGGTCCGTTTCCGACCGGGCGAGCTAAAGCATAGCGTCACCGATCAAGCGGGAGGTACAACCAGATACGCAACAGACGGCGGGCGAAATCTGGCCGTGTACCCTGGACATAGGGAGGCTTGATGCCGAGCGTCCATTACGCAGCGGTCGAAGGCGATCCGCTGACGAGCGGCGACGGTAGTCGCGTGTTTGCAAGCGAGAGGGTTGGAACTATCGCAGACCAAAGCGGTAGACAACGCCGCATGGCATTTATCGGCGATCACGCATATTGCGGAAAGTGCAAGAACACGGGCCCGATCACCTGTGGTGCGGGTGTGGACGACATGCGCCGCATGGTTGATCTTGCAAACGGCGGGCGACGTCAGGCGGTGGGCGGTGACATCGTTCTCTGCAAATGCAGCGAACCACCGCGAATCATTGCAGTGCATGGGCGTCGATGAATGATCCACGATAGCGGTGCCGCCGACCGGATCGTCGCACGGTCCAACACGTCTACCTCTTTGTTTACGTCTCCTGTCGAGACTATTCCATGACCAGCAATTCACGCTGAAGGATGCAGGCGGTAACGCGCTCGCCGATACCAATTACACGGCCCGGCTTCCATCGGGCGCACTTGTTCACGGTATCACCGATTCGCAGGGACGCACCAGGCGCTATAGGACAGACGGCGTGCGGTCCATTCACATTTATCTTGGTCATAGGGGGCGTAATGCCTGATGCGCTTGGCACAGCACTAACAAATACCGACCCGAATTCGAGCGTAACAGTCCGATCGGACAGGCTCGGCAAGCCTTGGCGTTTTTCGACAGACGGGTATCAGTTTATGGCCGTCCTCGAAAGTGGCGTAGTAAATGGAACCTATCTTGGCAAACCCGTCGTAAACGGCTTTATTGTGAAGGTCTATGACGACGGTTACGGAATTCCGACAGTTGGTTTGGGGCATAAAGTGCTCCCACAGGACAATCTCAGAATTGGCGATGTAATACCCGTGGAGCGAGCAGAGTCTTTTTTTGAAGTAAATTTGCAGCCAATCGAGAAAGCCATAAATAACGACGTGCGGGTGCCACTCTATCAATACGAGTATGACGCGCTTGTGTCGATCCTTTATAACTCGGGGCCGTATCCACGTGATGGCGATGCGTGGTATCCGAAATCTCGCTGCAAGTATCTCGCGGATTATCTAAACCGCGGTGAATATGACAGAATGCGCGATGTAATTCGCTCGTTCGTCGCGCATCGAGTGCCATGGCGTCGTCGCCTGGAAGCGCAACTGTTTGTAACGGGGGTTTATGATGCGCGCCACTAGTATATTCGCGTTGCTCTGCTTGACCGCGCAGCTGACTTATGCATCCACATCGATCTACGGGTCCGCCTTCGACTATAAAAAGGCTCAGCCCACAAGCATATATTTCACGGGAAAAAGCCCCGCGGAGATTGCGTCGTATTGCAAGAAGGAATATCTTGGGACGACGGATATATCGGCTTGTGCGCAATTCGATTACGAAATGGAAGCTAAGACCCTGAACAAGAAGATTGCCGAAATAGAAAAGGTAACGAAAGACTATGATCGCGAGCATCGAGCAAACGGAGAACCTGAGGCACTTCCTTTTTTCGAAAAGGCGCAAGCGAGCTGGCAACGTTACAGGGACAATAATTGTTACTCAGAGGTTTATCAGGTTGGGCAAGCATCATTGCACTTTGTATACTTTTGGGACTGCATGACCCGAATGACAAAGAACAGGCTTGATGAATTGACCAGGCCGGACGCTGAGGAATAACAAGAAGCGGCCCCGCGCCTGCGGGGTTGTGCCTGCAAGGGCGGGGGACGCCAGTTATCCGTGCCACGTCCCCTCGCCCTTTCACCCGCCAGCGTTACTTCAATCGCGCAACTTAACCGCCGTCATCCGCGGCATCAACAGATGAATGATGCCCAGCGCAACCAGATACGCCGACGCGCCGACCGTAAAGAGCGCCCAATACTGCCCGGTGCGCTGCAAGGTCTCGCCGATCACGCCGGAAAAGAAGAACGAGCCGACCATCCCCGCCACGCCGCCAATACCGACCACCGTGCCGACCAGCCGCTTCGGAAACACGTCGCCGACGGTCGTGACGAGGTTCGCCGACCAGCCCTGGTGCGCCGCTGCCGCGAGACCAACGGCGAAGACCGCCCACCACAGGCTCTGGAAATACGACAACGTTGCGATCGGCACCACGCACAATGCACAAATGAGCATCGTGAGCTTGCGCGCGAAATTCGGCCTGTTGGTGCGGGCCATCAAACGCGACGACAGCCAGCCACCCGCCACGCTGCCGACCGATGACATCGTATAGATAGCGATCAGCGGCAGGCCCATGTTGCCGATGTCGATATGGCGCGACTCATTGAGCCACTTGGGCAGCCAGAACAGATAGAACCACCACACCGGATCGGTCAGCAGCTTGCCGAAGACAAACGCCCACGTTTCGCGGTACTTGAGCACCGACAACCAGCCGACTTTCTGCTCGACGACTTCCTCGCGATCCGCATTGATGTAGTCGAGTTCTTCCTTCGACACCGACGGATGCTCCGAAGGCTGACGATAAACCAGCATCCACACCGCCAGCCAGATGAAACCGGTCGCGCCGCCCGCGATGAACGTCGCGCGCCAGCCCCACATCACGGCAGCGATCGGCACGAAGGCCGGCGCCACGATGCCGCCGATCGTCGCGCCCATGTTCCAGAAGCCCGTCGCTAGCGCGCGTTCCTTCTTCGGAAACCACGTGGCGGTAGTGCGGATCGCAACCGGAAAATTGGCCGCCTCGCTGAAGCCGAGCAGACCGCGCACGGCCGCGAAGCCCGGCACGGTCGATGCCACCGCGTGGAGCATCGCCGCGAGACTCCACAGCGCCATCGCGCTGCCGTAGACCTTCTTCGTGCTGACGCGATCCGCGATGCGGCCGAAGATCGCGAGACCCACCGCATAGGCGACCGTAAACACCATCACGGTCTGCGCGTACTGCACCTGGCTCCAGCCGATATCCTTTTGCAGCAGCGGCGCGAGCAGCCCGAGCATCTGACGATCCATGTAGTTGATCGTCGTCGCGGCGAAGATCATCGCGCAGATGGTCCATCGGTATCGTCCGACGGCCGTGCGTGCGGCGGCCGTCGTGGCTTCTATCGTTTTCATCGTGTCTCCTAAGGTTTCTGGAAATAGTGTCTATACGGTTGTTCGATGCAGTCAATGCGCGGAGGCGGGCATTCCTTCGCGCGGGCTCATGCGGGAGAAGAACACGACCCCGGCGGCCACCACCGACATCACCGCGAGTCCAGTGAGGCCGCCCTCGATCGAGCCGGTTTTCTGTTCGAGGAAGCCGAAGGCCGCTGGCGCGACGAAGCCGCCGAGGTTGCCGATCGAGTTGATCAGCGCCAGCACCGCGGCGGAAATCCGCGCGTCGAGATAACCCTGCGGGATCACCCAGAACAGTGACGAGGCGGCCTTGAAGCCGATCGCCGCAAAGCAGATCGCGACGAACGAAAACACCGGGCCGCCCTGGCCGGCCGCATACATGCCGAGCGCGGCGATCAGCAGCGCGCACGCGACCCACGCCTGCTGGAACTTGAAGCGCGCCGCGAGCATCGCGAACAGATACATCGCCGCGATCGAGATCAGCCACGGAATCGAGTTGTACAGGCCGACCTGGAAATCGTTGAAATGGCCCATCTTGCGGATGATGCTGGGCAGCCAGAAGGTCGCGCCGTAGATGGTCAGCGATACCGCGAAATAGATCAGGCAAAAGATCAGGATTTGCGGATCGCGCAGCAGCGCGCCTATCGATGGCTTGACCGGGTGCGCGGCAGCGCGCTGGCGTTGCTCTTCGCCGACCGCATCGAGCAGGGCGTCCTGCTCGGCGCGGGTGAGCCAGGCGGCGTCGCGCGGCTTCGAGTCGAGCCACAGCAGGATGAAGCCCGCGAGCACGACCGAGAACATGCCTTCGATGATGAACATCCACTGCCAGCCGCGCAGCCCCGCGCCTTCGATCAGCATCAGCCCGCCGGAGATCGGCCCGGACAGCACCGACGCGAGCGCCGAGCCGCTCAGGAAGATCGCCATCGCCTTGCCGCGCTCGTTGCTCGGCAGCCATTGCGTGAAGTAGTAGATGACGCCGGGAAAGAAGCCCGCTTCGGCCGCGCCGAGCAGGAGCCGCATCGCGTAGAACGACGTCTCGCCGCGCACGAACGCCATGCCGGCCGCGGCCAGCCCCCACGTGAGCATGATGCGCGCGAGCCATAGCTTCGCGCCGTAGCGCTGCAGCAGGATGTTCGACGGCACTTCGAAGATCGCGTAGCTGATGAAAAAGAGCCCCGCGCCGAGCCCATAGGCCGCCGCCCCGATGCCCAGATCGGCGCTCAGATGCTGGCGCACGAAGCCGATGTTCACGCGGTCGATGTAGTTGACGATGAACATCACGACGAACAGCGGCAGCACGCGCCATTTGATCTTGCGCACCGCGCTCGCCAGCGCGCCGGCGCGCTCGGGCCGCGCCGTGTCGGCACTCGGGCTACTCATGGGGGTTGTCTCCTTCGATGGCGACGCGCGTTGCGCGTCGCAGGGCTCGTAGGCGCGGATTGGAAGCGGGAGCTAAAAGCGCGGATTCTTGCCGGTGAAGCCCGGCTCGTACTTGCGCATCTGCGAGAGGTCATCGCGATTGCGCACGCCGCACGACAGATACTGCGCATGCAGTTCAGCGAGCCGCTCGCGGTCGAGCTCGACGCCGAGGCCCGGCGTGGTGGGCACGCGCACCGAGCCGTTGTCGAACTCCACGCGGCCGCCCTTGATGACTTCTTCCTCCTGCCACGGATAATGCGTGTCGCACGCATAGGTCAGGTTGGGGATGCTTGCCGCGACGTGCGTCATCGCCATCAGGCTGATGCCGAGGTGCGAGTTCGAGTGCATCGACATGCCGAGATCCCACAGCTTGCACATGCGCGCGAGCGTCTGCGTCGCGCGCAGGCCGCCCCAGTAGTGGTGATCCGACAGCAGGACCTTGACCGAACCCATCTCGGCGCCGCGCCGGAAATCTTCCATCGTCGTGATGACCATGTTGGTCGCGAGCGGCAGGCGCGTGTGCTTCGCCAGTTCGGCCATCCCTTCGAGACCCGGGCACGGGTCTTCGTAGTACTCGAGCAACTCGTCGAGTTCAGGGGCGGCGGCGATGCTCGTTTCGAGCGTCCAGTTGGCGTTCGGGTCGAGGCGCAGCGGCACGCCGGGGAACGCCCGATGCAGCGCGCGCATGCACGCGATTTCGTGTGCCGGTTCGAACACGCCGCCCTTCAGCTTGATGCTCTGGAAGCCATACAGCTCGATCATTCGCCGCGCCTGCGCGACGATCTGCTCGGGGCTCAGACCTTCGCCCCAGGCATCGGGTGCATAGGGCTTGTCGACGTGCTCGGCGTATTTGAAGAACAGATAGGCGCTGTAGGGCACGGCGTCGCGCACCTTGCCGCCGAGCAGGTCGACGACCGGCGCGCCGACGATCTGCCCTTGCAGATCGAGCATCGCGACTTCGAGCGTGCTGATGACTTTCGGCGCGTTCTTCGCCGAGTGCGAGCCGGGCGCGAGTTCGAATTCGACCGCGCCCGGGCTCGCCTTGATCGACGCTCGCACGCGCTCTTCCATCCGATTGAGGTCGAACGGCGACAGGCCGGTCACCAGCGACTTCGCCTGTTCGAGCACGCGCAGCATCGGTTCGTCGCCATAGGTCTCGGAGATGCCGACGCGGCCGTCGCTCGTCTCCAGTTCGACGATGGCGCGCAGCGCCCAAGGTTCGTGGATTCCGGCGGCGTTGAGCAGCGGGCCGTCGCGGAAGGCGATCGGGGTGATGCGCACCTGCGTGATGGTGATGTCGCGAGTCATGATGGCAATCGGCATAAGAGGAGTTTGATGGGACGGATGGTAAAGCACTAATGTATTAGTGCGTTACTGGGGTAAGTACCCATGTGCACTGTTCGCGGAATTCCGCTCGCAAGCCCGCTGGAAGGAGCGCGCGTCGGCTATAGTACTAGTGCCTCAGCGGACCGCCATGCCGGGTCACGCCTGCTTCCATGCTTCAGTTTCTGCCATGAAAAACCACGCTCATTCGTCGACGGTAACCCGGCTCGACCGCTCCCGCCACGCCGCGCCGCAAGTATTCGAACGACTGCGCGAAATGATCCTTTCCCTCGAACTCACGCCGGGTACGGTGCTGTCGCGCACCGAGCTGGCGAACCGCTACGGGCTCAGCCAGACGCCGGTGCGCGACGCGCTGATGAAGCTCGGCGAGGAAGGTCTCGTCGACATCTACCCGCAGCACGCGACGGTCGTCAGTCAGATCAACGTGACGTCCGCACTGCAGGCGCATTTCCTGCGCCGCTCGATTGAACTCGAAGTGGTGCGCACGCTCGCGCAGCAGCGCGACGCCACGCTGATCGCTGAACTGCGCCTGACGATCGCGCGGCAAACGGAAGTGCTCGACCTGAAGAACTACGAGCAGTTCTCGCTGCTCGATCAGGCGTTTCATCGGCAGATGTACGAGGCGGCCGGCGTGCCGCAGCTATGGGATCTGGTGCGTAGGTTGAGCGGCCATATCGACCGGCTGCGGCGCCTGAATCTGCCGGTGGAGGGCAAGACGATAGCGGTCGTGCGCGATCACACCGAGATCGTCGATGCGATCGACAAAGGCGATGTCGAGGCGGCGCAGGCAGCGCTACGCAAGCATCTGTCGGGGACGCTGAGTCAGATCGATCAGATCCGCACAAGTCATCCGAATTTTTTGGCGGACGAGTGAGCGTTCGCTGATTCGCTGGCTACGGCTGGTTCACGGTCATTCTGAATGGACCGCCGTTCGCCGCCGCGTGGGGTACCGCTTCGTTGAGCGGATCGCAGCATCCTCGTTTTCATGTTCATCGAACCGGAAGCACGGCGGCTGGTGGATCGCGCACGACGCGACAGCCCTAGGACCTTGGTCCGATTGACGCGACAGCCACGCGTGGCACCCTTGTACAAAGCCGGAATACTCATATTCAACCTGTCAGGGAGGTCGCCATGTTTTCATGGAGCCGGGAGTTCGCGGTCACGGTCACGGCTGTGTCCGTGATGGCTTGCGCGGGAAGCTCCTGGGCAACCGAACAGGCTCAGCAGCGTCGCGCCGGACGTGACGTTCGCCAGGAGACACGCCAGGGTTCCCGCCACACGAAGCAGGAGTGCCGGGCCACGGACCAGAAGAGCAATTCGCAATGCCGGCAGGACAAGCGGCAAACCAAGCAGAACGGCCGTCAGACGGCCAGGAATATCAAGTATTGAGCGTTTGCGTTCGCGTGCGCCAGCTGGGCACTGAACCAGCGACAGCAGGGGATGGCAGACACCACGTCCACCAGATCAAGCGGGGAAGCTGATGCGAGCCTGCCGATACGTAGCGCTTTGCACCTTGCCGTTCATGATCGTCGGCTGTAACACGCCTCCGATCGCACCGGGCAAGCCGGTCGATATCCCGACTGCCCTCGAGCAGGTTCTCCAGGGCCTGTGCAATTTCCGCAAAGATCAGGCCGGCCGGAAGCAGGATCTGGGCGCTGCAATCGACTCTATCACCGTGGAACTCGACCTGACCGTCGACGGAGCGAGAAATCCCCCGGTGGCGGTGGCACCGGATATCCAGTTCATTCCCACGGTTAGCTATGGTCAGATCATGACGGCAAACAGGGGTAGCAGACTCGTGCTTACGCTGAAAAACACTGGCAGCGGTGCCCACGGCGGCGACTGCGATGTCACCGCGCCGGCCAGGTAGGGACCACTTTCGCTTGCCATAGTCTATGGCTTTGCGAAAGCGGACAACTGGGCACTTGCCGCGCGTCGAACAGCGCAGCAAGTGCAAGCGTTGCACGTCAACCTTGGGCGATGCTCTCCCACGCGCCCGATTGAGCCGAGCGGAACACGGCATCGATCACCCGCATATTCGCGCGCGCATCTTCTAGCGGAATAGCCTGCGGACCCCCACTCAGGATCGCCTCCGCGAACGTGGCGGCGGCCACGCCATATTGATCGCACACCGCAAGCTCCAGCCAGCGATCAGTCGCGACACCGTCGCTATTGTGCTCACTGATTAGCAGGCGCGTCGGTCGATCGTTTGGTGCATTGAATGGAATTTCGACTTCGATTCGCCCCTTGGTACCGTGAAATTGCATCCGCTGGTACGGATAGGTCTGAGTCGAGAAAAAGAAACTCGCCTGCACGCCATCGAAGTCCATCAGCACGGAGCCGAGCCGGTCCACTTTGAAGGTCGGATCCTGCTCCACCAGCGCAACTACGCGCCGTGGCTCACGCCCGATAGTGAAGCGCGACGTCGTGATCGGATAACAACCAATATCGAGCAGACCGCCGCCACCTAGCTCGCTCTTGTTGCGGATATTGTGTTCGTTCGTGTTGTGATAGGTGAAACCGCCGGTCACTGCCCGCAATTCGCCGATCGCGCCTTCGTCGATCAAGGTCCGCACCTTCAACCATTGCGGATGCGTGCGAACCATGAACGCTTCCTGGATGTATCTGCCGTTCTTGTCGCGCGCGGCGATCAGCCGTTCAACCTGTTGAGCGTCCAGGCTGATCGGCTTCTCACACAGGACGTGCTTGCCCGCCTCGACCGATTTGATCGTCCATTCCACGTGGAGATGATTAGGTAATGGAATATAGACCGCGTCGATTTCCGGGTCCGCGAGGAGCGCCTCGTAACTATCGTATGCGACAGCCAGACCATACCTGGCCGCGGCTTCCCGCGCCTTCTCCGGAGAGCGTGACGCGATGCCTTTCACCCGACACTTCGGCGCGTTGTGCATGGGCACGACCACCTTGTCGTTGATCTTTGCGGCGCCCAAAATTCCCCAGACTATTTCATCCTTTGCCATGACATCCCTTTATTCGATTGCGTATCCGATGAGTCGAGCAGGCGGAACATTCGCGTGAGTCGACAAGTCGTGTGAGTCCGCGAACGACCAGAAGCACGCGATCGTATCAGTTTAACCGTGTCGACCCGCGAGACCCGATACCCGGTCCGACCGAAGGCACGATCGCGACTCGTCAGCTAGACCTCGGTCCGCCTGAGCAGATAGCCGAGGCCGCCCACCCGGTACCATCGGTAGCCGAACGGCTCGAGCACCACCGCGTGGCGGCCGCCATCGTCGGACTCGCTGTGGTCGTCGGACAGAAGATTGATCAGCGACTGTGTACCCGGTTCGTCGGAGCTTAGGCGGAATTCGACGGTACACGCTTCGGCGCGGAAATTATGCAGAAACAGCACGGAGTTGTTACGCCACTGATAACTGAGCGCGAGCACATTGATTCGCGAGGTAGGCAGCACTTCGAAGTCCCCCCAGCTGATTTCCGGCACTTCCTTGCGCATGCGAATCATCCGCTCCGTCCAGTTGAGAAACGAATCGGGATCGCGTCGCTGCTTCGCCACGTTGACCCGCTCGAAGCCATAAGCCCCGCCGCAGATCGTCGGGACGGGCGGGTTTGAATGACTGGTAAAGCCGCCTTGCGGCTCGCCCGACCATTGCATCGGCGTGCGCGCACATTGGCGCTCGGGCAGGCGCAGGTCGTCGCCCATGCCGATTTCATCGCCGTACCGGAACACGGGCGTGCCGGGCAAACTCAACATGAGGCTGTAGGCAAGTTCAAGGCGGCGTCTGTCGCCCGACAGCATTGGCGCAAGTCTGCGGCGGATGCCGCGCCCATACAGCTGCATGTCGGGGTCCGGAGCGAACGCGGCGAACACTGCCGCGCGCTGAGCGGGCGTCAGCCGGCCCAGATCGAGTTCGTCGTGATTGCGCAGAAACACCCCCCATTGCGCGCTCGGCGGCCGTGGCTTCGTCGCAAGGAGCGCGTCCTTCAACGGCTTCGTGTTGCCCGTCGCGAGCGTGTAGAACGTGTTTTGATTGACCCGGAAGTTGAACATCATCGGCAGGCGCTCGCCCTCGTCGCCGAAGTAGTGGAGGTCGGTTTTGGGCGGCACGTTGGCTTCGGCCAGAATGATCGCATCGCCCTCGCGCCACTGCAGAAACTCGCGAAACGTTCGCAACATGTCATATTGCTCGACGGGGTGGCGCACCTTCGGGCCCTTCGTCGCGATGACGAAGGGCACCGCGTCCATGCGGAATCCGGAAACCCCCAGCTGGATCCAGAAGCCCATGATCTTCAGCAATTCCGCCTGCACATGCGGATTCGATGTATTCAGGTCCGGTTGAAAATCATAGAAACGATGAAAGTACCAGCGTCTCGCCCGCTTGTCGAAACTCCAGGTCGACTTCTGCACGCCCGGAAACGCGACGCCACGTTGCGCATCGGGCGGTTTGTCGTCCGACCAGACATACCAGTCGCGATACTTCGAAGCGGGATCGCTGCGTGCTTCCAGGAACCAAGGATGCTGATCGGACGTGTGATTGACCACCAGATCGATGATGACGCGCAAGCCCCGCTCGGCGCACGCATGCGTCAACTCGGCGAAATCGCCGAGCGTGCCGTACTTCGGGTCGACGTTGTAATAGTCGCAAACGTCGTAACCGTTATCGCGTCCGGGCGAGGGGTGGAAGGGCATCAGCCAGATCGTCGTCATGCCAAGCCCTTGCAGGTAATCGAGCCTGCGCATCAGGCCCTGGAAGTCGCCGACGCCGTCGCCATTCGCATCCATGAAGGTGCCTACCGAGAGGCAATAAATGATCGCGTTCTTGTACCAGAGGTCATTGAGCATAGGTTCCGCGCATAGCGCCAAAACGATCGATCGCCAAGAGGAATTGCAATGTCGGAGCTTGCGTGGTGGCAACGCGGCGTGATCTATCAGATCTATCCGCGCTCGTTTCAGGACAGTAACGGCGATGGCATCGGCGATCTACCCGGCATCAGCGCGCGCCTTGAATATGTCGCGGCGCTAGGCGTCGATGCGGTGTGGATCTCCCCCATCTACCCGTCGCCCATGGCCGACTTTGGCTATGACGTCGCGGACTACTGCAACATCGATCCGATATTCGGCACTCTGGACGGGTTCCAGCAATTGATGGGCCACGCACATCGGCTTGGGCTCAAGGTGCTGCTCGATTTCGTGCCGAATCATTCGTCGAGCCGGCATCCGTGGTTCGAGGAAAGCCGCTCGTCGCGGGACGATCCGAAACGGGACTGGTATCTGTGGCGCGATCCCGCGCCCGATGGCGGGCCGCCGAACAACTGGTTGAGCCGCATGGGAGGCTCGGCGTGGGAGTGGGACGAGGTGACGAGACAGTACTACTATCACGCGTTTCTGCGGGAGCAGCCTGATCTGAACTGGAGAAACCCGCAAGTACGCCGCGCGATGGATCAAGTGCTGCGATTCTGGCTGGAACGCGGGGTGGACGGCTTCCGCGTGGACGTGCTGTGGCTGTTGATCAAGGACGCGCAGTTTCGCGACAATCCGCCCAATCCCGGCTATCGGCCCGGCGAGCCGGAACATCATCGGTTCTTGCAAAGTTACACGGAGGATCAGCCGGAAGTGCATGAAATCGTCCGCTCGATGCGAGCCACACTGGACGAGTACGGCGAGCGCGTGCTGATCGGCGAAATCTATCTGACTGTCCCGCAACTGGTGAAGTATTACGGCGTGAACGGCGAAGGTGTGCACATGCCGTTCAATTTCCAGCTGCTCAACGCGAGATGGGACGCGCAGAACATCGCCCGCATGATCCGGGATTACGACATCGCGTTGCCCGAATACGGGTGGCCGAACTGGGTGCTGGGAAACCACGACAATCCGCGCGTTGCATCGCGCGTCGGCGCGGCGCAGGCGCGGGTGGCCGCTGTGCTGCTGTTGACGCTCCGAGGGACGCCGACGCTTTACTACGGCGATGAGATCGGCATGACGGATGGCTATATCGCGTCAGATGAGATCCAGGACCCGGCGGAACTCCGGCAACCGGGCATTTGCCAGGGGCGCGATCCCGAGCGCACGCCTATGCAATGGGATGGCTCGCTGGCGAATGCGGGCTTTACGGACGGCAAACCGTGGTTGCCGATTGCGACGGCGACGAGCGTGCGCGAACAGGACGGCGACATGTCGAGCATGTTGTCGCTCTATCGGCGCCTGCTGAGCCTGCGCCGCAGCAACGCCGCGCTTGTGCGGGGCACGATCGAGAACGTCGTTGCTGACGGCGACGTGCTGACCTATGAGCGGCGATACGGCAATCAACGCCTTTTCATCGCGCTGAACATGGGGGTCGAAGATGCCACCGTGCAGTCGCGCCCGGGCATGGTGTTGCTATCGACGGTGAGTGCGCGCATCGGCGAAACCTTCGTGCAGGGCGCCAATTTGCTTGCCGCCAGCGAGGCGGTCATCGTGATTCTTACGCGAAGCTTGTCCGATGCCGTGCGGCCAATTAACGGGCCGAACGATGCAGTTCGGTAGTCGTCCCCAAGGTGCTTCAACCTCATTGGTTTCCACGAGCAATTGCGGAGTCGCCCGAGTGCGATCCGGCAGCCGCGCTCGCGCTCGAGCGTCAAAGCCGATCACGCAGCGGTCAAAGGCGCGGCGCTGGCACTCTCATCGATCGATGAAACGGTACTGCGGATGCGCGCCGCGATTCGCGCGTCGAGCGGCGTGTACACGAGCATGCTCAGGTCTGGCCGACCATCGACGGCGAACAGCGAATACTCCATTTCGATGGTCCCGAACGCAGGATGCAGCAGGCGCTTAACGTGCTGTCCTTCGCTGTGGCCGAATACCTGGTTTTCGCGCCACATGCGTTCGAAGTCCGGGCTCGCGCGACACAGATCGTCGACCAGATCGCCCACCTCGGAAGCGAGCCCCGCGCGAGCAACGTCCGCTCGGAACGTCCCCACGACGAAGCGCGCGACACTCTCCCAGTCGTGCTGTTTTGCCCGGACGGCCGGATCGCCGAACAGGAAGCGCAGGATGTTGCGCTGGCCCGGCGGCAGCGCGCTGTAGTCGGTCAGCACCACGGCTGCGGCGCGATTCCACGCGACGACGTCCCACGTCGCGGTCTTGATGATCGACGGGCTGGCATCGAGTGAATCGAGCACGCGCTGCAAGCGCGGGTCCACTGCGTCGGTGGACCGGTAGCGCACTTCCGGGGGGCGTCCGAGGCCCAGCATGAAAAGATGTTCGCGCTCGGTATTCGTCAGCATCAGCGCCGCGCAGATCCGCTCGAGCACCGCGGCGGACGGCGCGCCGCCGCGGCCCTGCTCGAGCCACGTGTACCACGTCGAGCTGATACTCGCGCGCTGCGCCACTTCTTCCCGGCGCAATCCGGGCGTACGCCTGCGGCCCGAGAAGCCGAAGCTGGCCGGCTCGAGCCGCGTGCGGCGGCTGCGCAGAAAGTCCCCGAGGGTTTGGGCGGTGTTCACTGGGATGATTAACCTGTTAGTCGCTTTACCGGGATAAGCTCACTACTTCAATAGCATAGTGAATGATCGCATAGTGCGTCGGTGGCTATTCTGGAGACTTGACCATGCGAATCTTTCTGACGGGCGCAACCGGGTTTATCGGCTCGGCTTTGGTGCCCGAACTTATCGAAGCCGGGCATCAGGTCATCGGCATGACCCGGTCCGATCAGGGCGCGCAGGCTCTCAGCGCAGCCGGTGCGGAGATCCATCGCGGCACGCTCGAAGACACCGACAGCCTGCGCAGCGGCGCCGCGAAGGCGGACGCCGTCGTACACCTTGCTTTCGACCACGATTTCTCGCACTTCGTGGAGAACTGCGAGAAGGACAAGCGTGCTATCGCTGCACTGGGCTCGGCGCTGGCCGGCTCGGATCGGCCGCTTCTGATCACGTCGGGCACGGGCGTCGGCAGCCGCGATAACGGGCAGCCGGCCACCGAAGACGTGTTCAACACCGGTCACCCGAACCCGCGCATCGGCTCGGAGCTGGCCGGCAACGTGCAGCTGGAGGCGGGCGTCAACGTGTCGGTGATGCGCTTGCCGCAAGTGCATAACCCGTACCGGCAAGGCCTCATCACGCCGCTCATCCAGATCGCGCGGGACAAAGGCGTGTGCGCATATGTGGAGGAGGGACGCAACCGCTGGCCGGCGGGGCATCTGTCGGATGTCGTGCGGCTCTACCGGCTCGCGATCGAGAAGGGCGAACGCGGTGTGCGCTATCACGCGGTCGGCGAAGAAGGCGTTAGCGCCCGCGAGATCGCCGAGGCGCTCGGACACGGCCTGAAGTTGCCGGTCTTCTCGATCGCGCGCGGCGAGGCGCAGGCGTACTTCGGATGGATGGCGATGTTCGCCGCGCTCGATATGCCGGCATCGAGCGCGCAGACGCAGGCGCGTTTGGGCTGGCGACCGACAGGTCCGACGCTTCTCGCGGATCTGAACGAAGCGCGTTACGTTCAGGTGTCCGCGTAGCTTTCGCTGTCAGCCGCCGTCGCACGAGAACAAACCTGGGAGCAACCATCGCCGCCATCATAGGTGTTTCATTACGCCACTCGCCAGCTTGCGCAGTTCGTCGAACTGCGTGACGAGCTGGAGGCACAGAATAAAGGCCAGCGTCGCTGCGGGCGCCGGGTGGCGTTCGGTCCATCTGTCGATGGCCTGGATGGATAGAGTCGCGAAATCACCGAAGTGTATGTTGGACAGATATGTTTCGATGGACAAATCGAAGCTATTCATTGTTTTCTAAAGAAATTGAGCCGGTCGCGGATGAGGGTCAGCATAACAAGGCGAGGCGTGTGGTTGAAATGCGCTCAGCATCGGAAGTTATTTCAGTGACAGCGCTAGCGAAAGACCTCGATCTTTCGAAGTCGTCCTGTCCAGCGCTGAGTCACCGCGCAGGATGCGGCGATACCCTGTAGCCGGATCTTTCAAGGAGGCCGTCATGAAACTGGTCGACTGGAACATTCAGTGGGGATGCGGCGTCGACGGCCGCGTCGACCTCGGACGGATCGTGCGGGAAGCACGCGCGTTGTGCGACTTCGACGTCCTGTGTCTGCAGGAAGTCACGCGCGGCTTCAACGAAGAACCGGCGGCCGGCGGACTGAAAGGCGCGCCATCGTCCGATCAGTTCGCCGAACTTGCCGCTCTGCTGCCGGAGATGACCGTGCTCGATGCGATCGGCTCCGATCTGCCCTCGTTGGGCGCGAGCCGTCATCGGCGGCAGTTCGGTAATGCCATCGTGACCCGTTTGCCGGTTCGTCAGGTGCTGCGCCATTCTCTGCCGTGGCCCGCGGACCCCGCCAAGCCGTCGATGCTGCGCGTCGCGCTCGAAGCGGTGCTCGAAGCCGACGTCGGTCCGCTTCGTGTCATCACCACGCACCTCGAGTTCTATTCGGAGAAACAGCGGCTCGCACAAGTGGCGAGACTGCGCGAGTTGCATCAGGAGGCGTGCGCTCACGCGCGCGCTCCCGCGCGTGGCGAGAAGCCGGACAGTCCGTTTGCCGATACGGCGCGCCCGGTCAGCGCGATTGTCTGCGGAGACTTCAACAGCGCACTCGAAGACACCGCCTTTTGCCGAATGCTCGAACCGATCACCGACGCTCCGGCGTTCGTCGATGCGTGGGCCCGCGCGCATCCCGGCGAGCCGCGTGCCGCGACGGTCGGCCTATACGATCGCGAGCAATGGCCCGACGGAGCATTCGCGTGCGATTTCGTTTTCGTCACGGAAGACCTGAGCGCACGCATTGCATCGTGCGATGTCGATCAGCACAGCCGCTCGTCCGATCATCAGCCGATGTGGCTGGAACTGCGTTGAAGGGACTCGGAGTTACCGCCCCGTTATTGGCGCAGGAAAATCCGACCGCGTGATTCGGTGGGATGCTTAAGGTGCTGTTAAGGGTTGCTCTGCGATGGTTGAGCCTATGTTCAAGCCATGAGAATAGTGAGCACGTCACATGAATAGCAACCCGTCGCAAACTCGCGCGCATGCAGTCAGTAAAGTCCCGCAGATCACGCTGGGCTTCTGGATCATCAAAATCGCCGCCACGACGCTTGGCGAAACGGGCGGCGATTGGGTGACCATGTCGCTCAAATTGGGTTATCTGATCGGCACCGCGATTTTTGCGGTGATTTTTATTGGGCTGGTCGCAGGGCAGATCAGGGCGGAGCGGTTCAATGCCTCGCTCTATTGGGCGACCATCGTTGCAACGATTACGCTCGGTACCACGCTGGCCGACTTCTTCGATCGTTCGGTGGGAGTCGGCTATCCGGGCGGTGTAGTCATCGTCTTCGCGCTTCTGCTTGCGAGCCTGGGCGTCTGGTACAAATCGGAAGGTACGGTGGCGGTGCAGAGCGTAACCACGCCCAAAGCCGAGTGGTTCTATTGGGTGACGATCCTCTTTTCGCAGACACTGGGTACGGCCTTGGGCGATTGGGTGGCGGGATCGGACGAAGGCGGTCTGGGGCTTGGCTATGAGTACGGCGCTTTGATCTTCGGTGGGGGGCTGCTGATCGTCGGTGCGCTTTATTACTGGTCGCGGCTGTCACGGACCGCTATATTCTGGGCGGCGTTCATCCTGACGCGTCCGCTTGGCGCGACCTTGGGGGACCTGCTCGACAAACCCATTTCTCAAGGTGGGCTCGAGATCAGCCGACTCTATGCGTCGGTGATTCTGGTTTCGTTCATGGCGCTCTGCGTGATTTTCTTACCGCAACGCCCTGCTGGGCGAGCGCCGCAGTAGATGGCGCGAAGAGGCTACGAATGTTCGGGAATAGCCATTGCGTGCCCGCTTTCGCCGCGACACCGACGCGCAGAACGAGCGCGTCGACCTATCGGTGGCTCGCCCGCTCGACGTCCGTTCAATCGAGGCCGACATGAAGAATCCGTGGACGAAGAAGAACCCGTTCCTGAGCATGTGGTTAAGCGGCGCCAATACCGTCGCCAACTCAGCGCGGGTAAGAACGACAGCGGCAGCCAAACGCGCGACCTCCGCATTCTGGAGCGCCGCACTCACCTCACCGAAGCCGAAGAAAAGCAGAAAGACACGCCGCTGAGCGGACTCGTCCGCTGTCGGGCGAATATGCCGGCTGGCATGCGCGTCCGGACGCACGGCGTATGAGGATCGGGCGTTTCTCGACTCTCGGGTGGCGCCGCGTTGTTTGCCGTGTCTGCTCCTTCGATTACGGCAGCGACGAGTTTGACGCAACGCATTGGCACAGTGCCAGTTCATCCTCGCGAAGCTCGGCCTCGGGAATTTCGCTGCGCCCTCAAACTGGATGCGGTCCTGTCAACCCGGCCAAAACGGAAAAACGAAGGAGCGCGATAGTCGCGCTCCGTTCATTCATGGGTTACAGCAGGCAGGCTTACTTGATCGCAGTCAGGTAAGAGCCGGACAGGAAGCGTTGCGAACGCGGAATGGTCGCCGTGTAGGCCTGAATCGCGGCTGCCAGCTGCGGACGAATCAGGTTACGGTTGTAGTCGTAGATCGAATAGCCGTCGCCTTCGCCATTGCTCGGATCGCCGTTACGCACGACATACCAGAACGCCTTTGCCACCGAACCGTTGTTCATCAGAACCTTCAACTGGTTGAATGCGGCCGTTTGTCCGGCGTCCGTACCGTTGGTGCCATTGTTGGTCTCGGTCAGCCAGATCGGCTTCGCGCCACTGCTGACGAGGTTCGACACCGTGGTCATGAATGCCTGCACCATCATGTCGTATTCGGCGCTGCCGAAGTAGGGGTGAACGTCGACGACATCGATCGTGGTGTTCAACGGGCTGGAAGCACTCTTCGTGTTGTTACCCATTGCCTTGATGTAGTCGGTCGCCTGGATCAGCTCGCTGCCCGCGGGCGGTTTCCAGCCGTTATTCGGGTACGCCGAGTTGTAGAAGTACGAGATGCCCTGAGTGTGCAGAACCGTTTTGTAGCCCGACTGGCTCTTCGTGTTCAGGATCTGCTTGGCTTCCGAATAGAGCGTCTTGCTGCGATTCAGAATGTATCCGGAGATACCGTTCGGATCGCCGTAAGACGGGTCCGAAGCGGAGAACGACCAGTTGGTCTCATTGAACAGTTCGATGTCAGCCGTAAAGGGCAGAACGACGTCCATGAGCGAGCCGAGATACTTCGTGAACGTCGCGTCGCAGAAGTCGAGTCGCGGTGACGATGCGCTCGGCGGATTTTTGGTGGCCGGGCATTGGTATGCACTAGACGGCGCGTACATGCCCACCTGGAAAAGAATCTTCATGCCGCGCGTGCGTGCGGCGTTCAGAAGCGACTTCAGAAAGGCCACTTTGTTGGGGTCCAGCGTGCTGCCGTCGGCCAGCGTCATGAAGTCCCACGAAACGCCGAGGCGAACCGTACCGACGCCCAATCCGGCAATCAGATCCAGGTCCTTTGAGCATTCGCTCAGCGCCGTCTGATCCGCACTCCAGAGATTGCAGTTCACGTCCATTGCAAAACGGTCGTTTCCGCTTCCGGTGGGCGGCGGCTGCAGCGCCGCGAGTTGCTGGGCGGTGGCGGCGGTCGAAGTCGTCTGGGAGAACGCTGGCATCGATTGCCCGCATAACAGGGCTAAAACGGCGAATAGTGAGTAGAGTCTGAGTTTCATGGCTTAGCTTTACTATAAATTGCTACTGACCGGGGATGGGCCGAGAACGTTGGAATTACGTTTGCCGATGACCATCAGTTCCTGAAGCGATGGCATACGTAACGCAAACACGTCAAACGCGTGAGTCAACGGTCGCTGACATCACGATTGAAAATGCTCTTGCACGGGATATGCGGGTTTCGTATCGATCGTCGCGAAACGGTTCAATCGCCTTGTCCCGCCCTTTGCACCAGGGCGCGGTTATAAGGCTGACCGTTCGCCTGAACCGGCGGAGAGCCATTGTCGGGGGGCACTACGCCGTTGCTGTACGGATCTGTAGCCGCGTTCGCGACTGTGTCGGCAGGCAGGGAGTTGGCGGTCACGGACGCGGTGCTGCCATCATCGCTTGTTTCACCGCCACAACCTGCAAGGCTTAGTACGCCTGCGATGAATGCAAGCGCCGAAGCAGTTTTTGCGATCTGGGGAAGCCGACGAAATGACGGTTTCAGTCTTGGAGAGAGTCTGCTGGAGAAGGACATCTGTCTATCAAGGCCGATGGAACCTGGCCGCTAAAACGAACAACGTTCGCGTGAGAAGGACGTCGCCACGAAAAAATACGCAACAACACGAAGTACAACTGAATAATGATCGGCTTTTGTCAAGAGCCGCCCGCTGCCGCACTCGCGTGGGGCACTAATCGCGTTTTAATCTTCAGATTTAATCCTACTGAAAACCCGCTTCATCATTTTCAATCGGAAGATTCGGTAATTCGCCGCAAATTGCGAAGTTTTTCCAATCGAATCAAAATCGATAAGGTTTTCCCTGAGTGATCTGATGAATACGAATGGTACAGAATTGAAACAAATCTTGCGCCATCGGACGTAACTAAGCGTAACAACGAAATTTGTGCTATGTGAGCCTAACGGCAACGCCTCCCTCCTCCCTTCCCACGCTTATCCAGAGGCGTTCTCGCGCCCGAGTTCGAGATTCACGAAGCAACAAAAAAACCGTTACAAAATTGTTACTTGTCGCTTTTAGACAGCCGGGGCACTTTAATTTCCGCCAATGTATGGTTCTTATCGGAATGGCTCTGGACCTAATTAAATGCTAATTAAATATCTCGGTATGGTTTTCGAAAGAAAATAATGCTGCCGAGGTATTTATATGCGCCGCACCGCTCGCATCAAATAAATCGCGGAATGCGAATTTTGCCACGGTTTGACTTTGTGCTTTGGAACAAGGAGACGGCCGGGAGCCACGGGCGCGGAGCCTGCATATCATCGCCAGCGAAACACGCGCAATGGCTCGCCGTGGTCGCGGCGAAACTCGAAGCTGCCGGAACACCGCCGCTGCTTGCTATTCGCCACCGCGGACTTGCCATCGCGCCGATGCTGAGGCCTTGTTGGGCAACGCCTTCGTTGTAGGAGCAGGGCTTGGCAGTTCGGTAACGGTCAGCCGAGTCTCTTCGGCCAGGCCGACCTGGTCCGCCTGCCTGACGCGTCTTGCCGCCACGTTTGAGCGCGCAATCCATTTTCGCGACTTCGCCATTTCCGCCGCCTCACGACGAATCTCAGGACGACATGGGGTTTTGCTCGGGCTCTCTAAAACAACCAGTCTTTGAAGTTTCATTGTTATGTGGCCGACCTCACAAAGCGGAGCAAGTCGCCGGCCTGACGCTGTCATTTTCCGGAAAGTTCTCTGCTACGCTCCCTAATACCATTGGCTCGCAATCAGAAAGCGAACGTAGCCGTCGCGCGACTCGTGCGCATTATCGCGCGGGTAACACGCAATAAAAGATGGCGACGAATGGTTCTGCGAGCCATTACCCGTTGCGGGAGATCATAGTCATGTTCCATCAACATGCGCCGACTCGCGCGGCGTTGCGTGCGTGTGCGCCGGTCCGAAGTCCGGGACGCCGCGCGCTGCTGCGTGGCGTATCGGCCGCGGCGTTAGCAGGCGTTTCTTTTCCGCTATACGCGCAGCACGCAAGCGTAGGACTCGTCACGCCGCCCATTCGTCTCGACGACTTCTGGCTGGTCGATCAAAGCGGCCAGAAACGGTTGCTAACCGACCTGTTGCGTCAGAAAGTGACTGCGTTGCAGACGATTTACACAGGATGCACTTCAGTTTGTCCTTTGCAGGGTGCGCTGTTCAGCACCGTTCAGCAACGGATATCGCAGTTACAGCACCGCCACCCCGTTCAGTTGGTGTCGATCGGAATCGATCCGCTTTCCGACACGCCGCCCGCGCTGCACGCATGGCTCATGCGCTTCCAGGCCGGACCCGAATGGCGGGCGGCCACGCCGACGTTGCAGGACGTCGACCGGATGCGCAGAGCGCTTTCGGGCAGCACCCTGCCACTCGGCAACATTGCCGATCACTCGACCCAAATCTACTGCTTCGACGCGAACGCAATGTTGCGCTGGCGAAGTGACGACCTGCCTCGCGCGGATCAAATTTGCGATGTACTGGGCGCATTAGGGCGTGTGTAACCTACTGGACTGAGGCTATGTCACAAAACCGATCGTTTAGGATCCTCTCGCAATCGTTCGACGGGTGCGTGAAAGCGTTGCTGCTGATCACATTCATGGCGACGCTTTCGATGTTCTCCACAGCTGCCGACGCGCAGACATCGAGCACGCTCACCGTCAACGGCACGACCTTGTGCGCCGATGTGAACGCCGAATCGAAGACGCCTGGCGCCTCGGTTATCGAGTGGACGTGCAATGGCGGGAATAACCAGCACTGGACATTGACGCAGAACAACGGGCTTTATCAGTTCGTCAACGTCAACAGCAACCTTTGCCTCGACATCTACGGTGTCAGCACGGACGCCGGCGCTGGGGCGGACCAGTGGACCTGCAATGGCCAGGCGAATCAAAGCTTTCAGCTGATCCCGCAAGCTGGCGGCTTTGCAATCGTCGCGTCGCAGAGTCAGCTGTGTCTGGCTGCTGCCAGCCTCACGGCGCAGGGCTCGCAGATCACGCAGCAGCCTTGCAGCGGAACCGCTCTGCAGACGTGGCAGATCAGCGGCATGACCGCGAAAACATTGCCGGCAAAGTGGACTACACCCTATAACCTGTCGATCGTGCCGGCAGCCGCGGCGAATCTGCCCGATGGCACCGTGGTAGTGTGGTCCGCCGACCAGAAGCTGGACTTTACGGCTGGCGAAGTGACCCCCGGCAACACATACACCGCAATCTTTAACCCGACTACCGGCACGAGCAAACAGGTTCTCGTGACGAATACCGGCCACGATATGTTCTGCCCGGGCATCGTCAATCTTCCGGATGGCCGTATTTACGTCACTGGTGGCTCGAGCAGCGACGCGACGAGTTTCTACACGCCTTCGACCGGAAAATGGTCGTCAGGTCCTCTAATGAATATTCCGCGCGCCTACCAAGGCAGCGTAACGTTGAGCAATGGCAACGTATTCCTGGTGGGCGGCTCGTGGAACGGAGGCGAGGGCGGCAAGACCGGCGAAACCTGGTCATCCAGTACGGGTTGGCAGGTCAATAGCGCCATCCTCGCCGACTACATCCTCACGAATGACGCGGCTGGCATTTTCCGCTCCGACAATCATGCATGGCTGTTTGCGGTGGCAAATGGGCGAGTCTTCCACGCCGGTCCGAGCGTTGCCATGCACTGGTTCGATACCGCCGGCGCGGGCAGCGTGACGCCTGCCGGCAACCGGGGCAGCGATGCCGATGCGATGAACGGCAACGCCGTTATGTACGATATCGGCAAGATCCTGGCTGTAGGCGGTGCGCCGAGCTACGAGTATGCCAACGCGACTGCGGACGCCACGCTAATCGACATCAGCAGCGGCACCGCGGTGACGCAAACGCTTACGCCGATGAATTACCGCCGCGCCTTCAACACCAGCGTGGTCTTGCCGAACGGTCAGGTGGTAGTCCTGGGTGGAGAGGCGTACCCGGTAACGTTTTCGGACGACACCGCCGTGCTGGCGCCAGAGTTGTGGGACCCTACCACCAAGACTTTCTCGGTGCTCCCGCCGCAAGCCGTGCCGCGTAACTATCACAGCATCGCACTGCTGTTGTCGGACGGTCGCGTACTGAGTGGTGGCGGTGGACTGTGCGGAAGCTGCTCGACAAACCATACGAACCTCGAAATACTGACGCCGCCGTACCTGCTCAACGCGGACGGCTCGGCGGCAACACGACCGACCCTCACAGCCGCGCCCACTACGGCACAGCTCGGGACATCGATCGCCGTAACGGGCAGCAGTGGCATCACGGCCTTTGCGTTGATGCGCATGTCTTCGTCGACCCACGCGGTCAACAACGAGCAGCGGCGGGTACCCGTGACTTTCACGGTAGGAACGGCGGGCGAATATCTGATCAATATTCCTTCCGATCCGGGTGTCGTCGTGCCTGGCTACTACATGCTGTTTGGCCTGAACGCGAAGGGCGTGCCGAGCGTTTCGCGCACGGTGCAGATCCAGTGATGGCGTTACGGTCACGGCGAACCGCGGCGCGTGCGCTGGCGCTGGCGCTGGCGAACATCACGTATGCCGCGCATGGCGCGCCGCCTTGTGAGTCGAACGATCTCGGGTGTTCGATCTTCAACGGGCAGCATTCGGTTGAGGCGCAATTGCGCGACGACGATCGTCTGTTGCCCGGCTCGACCACCCGTTGTGCGAACTGCCATTCGCAAACCGGCTCGGGCGACGCATTCGCACCACCCTTGACCGCCGGCAACCTGTTTCCTGCGAAGAGTCGAAGGGACGGTCCGGCGAGCAGTTACGATCAGGCAACGTTCTGCAGGGCGCTGAGGGAAGGCATCGACCCGGTCAACGTAATGTTGCGCAAAGCCATGCCTCACTACCGGATATCCGAGACAGAGTGTGCGGCGCTCTGGCATTTCGTGACGAAGCGCTAGCACCTTTGCGTGCGGTTGCGCGAATTCGGCGCCATTTGCTCCACCAGCTTTTGTCGGTGTTTTCACGCTATACGGGCGCTTGTTCGAAATGATCGAAATAGTGACATCGCAATTGCGCACGACCCCGTTGGTGCGAAAAATGCGAATGTGCGGCAGCGTACGGAGGTGCGGCAAGCCGTCAGATAGGCTGCGATGACTTCTGCTATGAATAACTCGATTTCTGTTTGCTGGCGCAATACATAGGATGCGGAAAAATTAGAAGTCTGCGCCAGACCCGGCGGAAGTCTCTTTTAGACCATAAGACGATTCATTTCGAGCACGCTTGCGAGCAGGACTGACGTACTCGGCCTGTGCGTCCGATTTCAGCCGTGACAAAAAGCGAGATCTGGCAACGCCGCATCGCCTGCACATTAAATCGAGCTTCCACCCTTTTCGTACACCCGCCCTGGGGTTTCGATGAATCAGAACTCTCTGCTTACGAATGCTGCCGTGCTCCGGAATAACGATGTAAGTCTTTCGCGTTATTTCGAGGTTCTAATGGCCAACCGTTGGCTGGTCGGTGGAATCGCCGGCGGCGTGCTCGCCGTGGGCGTGGCCTACGCGTTTATCGCGCCGTCGGTGTACCAGGCCGATATTCTCGTGCAGGTGGAAGACAGCA
>NZ_VZQP01000051.1:0-60392 GCF_014397655.1 Paraburkholderia sp. UCT31 | reverse complement strand
CCTCGTTGTCTGGGTACGCGCGTCTGAGCCATCCGGCGATCTGCTGCGGTGACCACTGCAGTTGTAGCTTGGCTGCCACGATGTGCGCCAACATCCGGTGCTCAACCAGTTTACAGGCTTTGGGTCGCTGCGCGCGATCCCACGCGAGCTGATCGGCGTGGCTTGCCCGATAGCCGTCCGGGCCGCTGTTACGTTTGATCTCACGACAGATGGTGGAGGGGTGGAGGGAGCTCGCGAAAGTCGCATGGCGATTGACTGGATCGAATCGTCGGCCGCAAGTGCCCGTGAGATCTCTTCGCGCTCCTCCAGCGTCAATGCCAATCCCGATCGATGCCTTTGTGGTGGCTGGATTCCACCTGTCTCAGCCAGAATCCCCTGTACAGACGAGTGGTTCCGGTCAAAAAGCTGGGCGATCTTCTGGAGAGACTCTCCCTTCCGCCAACGTTCCCACATCAGCGCTTTCTGCTTCTCGCTGTAGTAAATCCGGCTTCGCTGTTTCATCTGCAACACTCCCACTGCTTGCGCAGTCTTCAGTGTGTTGCATCCACCGGTTGAATCCGCCCCCAGAAGCTGCCGTTGGCCAGATCAGGTTGCGAACGGCAGAAAGGGGTCGGCTACTGCCGACGGCCTCGGCCACAATGCGTCGTTCAGCAACTCAACTGCGGGGACGTTTGGGCGTCTAATCGGTCCCAAAAACAGTCTTGCGGTTGCAAGGTGCTTCCAATGCTGCATAATCGGGCTCGCCCATCGTCGGCTGGAGTACATTTATAGCCGCGGTGCGCGATGTGATGGAGATAGCGTCGCAGCTCGCTTCAACGACAGCGAACGCTCTGCAGTCTTTCGCTTTGCCTCACACTCCGATAGCGGCTCAATTCCACTGAGGTCGAAAACGTCCAAATGGATATTTCCGTACGCGATGCGACGATGACCGCCATGTGGCGGTTTCACGATGCTGCCCTGGAACGGGCTGCGCTCATATACACTTTTGCCCGCTCTACAATTGAAGATACGCCCGAAGGATATGCAATCTACAGCCGGCAACTCCCAATGCTGATAGATACCGTCCACGAGTTCTGCTTCAATGCACGACGTGCAATCGAGCGAGCCGAAAAATGCCGACCGGGCATCATCGCAAATCTTCAGGCGCTTAAAGTTCATTCCGGACGGGGCGAATTGTCCCTATCGGAATTGGATCACCCAAAATCCATTACGCTAACTCAGGAGTCGTTCTGGTGGGTGCTGGGCCGGATCATCCACTCCAAGGAAACTCAAGTGATCTATCGCACGGTCAACGTGGTTATTACGAACGAATCTACTGGCCGTCATCACTCTGTCAGCCAGCCTGTCGCATTTGGGTTTTCCTCCAACAGGGACAGCGACCGAATCAATCATTTCATCGAGCTAGAGTCGTTCGTCACTCCTTACGCAGGAGGCATTTCATATCAGATCGAACAAGCAATTCAAATACGCAATAATGTGCCCTCGTCCGGCAGTGCCTCTTAATTTTTGGTGAACGCGCGTGTCTTTCACCCCCCGTCGAATGGGCGATCGATCCTGCGATGGTGCCTTGAGAAGCGGGCTGCTTGTCGCCGGCACTCCGCGACCCGCGCGGAATTTTGTATCGGTGACAATCCATTTCGATGCCTAGGCGGTCGCGAAGTCTTCTGAGCAGATGACCGCAGTAGACGAACTGCCGCACACTACTCATATCCACAGACCGCTGTCTCCGGGAAGCTGTCGCACCGTAGTCAGCGCAACGAACGACCGAGAAGGGTCGGGAGTGTGAGTTCGCGATGCCGGAAGCTGTCGCCCGGCTGCTCGACGCCGCTACCGTCGGCAATCCATCACATTGCCGACGTAGAATCCAGCCCACCCCAAGGTCGGCATTGGCCGAGGAGTCCGCGTTGAGTATCCGGCGGGTCACGAAGTGGAGCAGTCGTTCGAATGAGCGCTCGAAAATGCGGTCGAGCGGCAGAAACTGAGCCGGCTTCTGCCACAGCGTGGTCTATGGTTAGCACAACCCCACATACAACGCCCGCGCAATAGGTAGCGCGGTGAAAAGCGAACGTGTACGTCGATCCCAACGCGGGTCTTTCAGTATTCGCAGACATTTCTTCGGTCGAGAATCTGCGAGCGCAAGGTGGGATCAGCAAGGTGCTGCGTGCCCGGCGAGTGATCTTCGCGTTGCGGTACATCCGCGATGTACCGCGGCACGGTCTGGGTGGCTCGCAAGGAAGAACCGACATCTTCGACGTCAGCTCGTCGCGCCGAAGTACACGGGTTGGCCGAAATGCTGATTGCGTGGCTCGTCGATTACCTGGCGGAACTGCTCGTAGCTGAGCGCCCACTGGTCGATCGACTGGATCTGGACCGCGTTGCCGTCAACCAGACGTTCGCCTTCGATGCGCCCGACCTGTATCTGCGCTTCGAGCGGATCAAGCACGGCATCGGCAGCCTGCCTGTCACTGTCGAAATGACGCTGGGCATACAGAGCGCGCTCGACGTTCTCGTGCCAGTCGCCGCCCATCTGGTAGCGCACCTGTTCGATAAAGGCGATTACGCCATGTCCGCGCGTCGGGCCGAGATGAATCCGGCGCAGCTTCAGACCGAACAGAAAATCTTGCAGCGCCACCTCGCGCACGCCGCGCTCGATGCACTGGTCCTGCACGCCGCCCATTTCGTTTTCGAGAAAGTCCTGGGTGTGCACCGCGTCGCCTAGCACCTTGAATGAATAGGCGTACGACTGCGTGGCCAAGAACACGCCGGTGCGCTGCGTGCCGTTGACCGTGCAGGTGACGCGGGCCAGCAACACGTCGTTAGCGCGTGCCTGTTCCAGTTGGCTTCGAGTCCAGTGCATGATCAGAGCAGACGGAAATTTGAAGATCTGCTCGTCCTCGATCAGCGGAAAACCGACCGAAAGCTTCATGGTCTCGGCGACGCTCAGCACCGAGAACAGGCAGTTGTCACCCGACGCGACCCGAAAGTACATCCGGTCCTTGTGCGGTGCCTGGCTGAATGGATGCCACGGCTGTCCCATGTTGTTGAGGCCGAGATCGACTCGGTTGAGCGCGCCGCCGTGCTCCCTGACCGTCGCGAAGTCGCGCCCTTCGCCCCGGCATCCGACCGGTAGGATCAGGCGGCCACCGCCCGCCGTCCTCAGCCGCAGCTTGTTGCGGAAGTAGCGCCGCACCTCGAGGCCGCGCGCAATGCCCCCGGCTGCCGGGCCGCCCGGTATGTCCTTGAAGCCGATCTCGAGGGCGAGTTCCAGGACCGCCCGTTTGTCGGCGTCGGTGTCGGGCCAGGATGCGGCCTGCTGGACCACGATGGTCGCGCCGGCCGTCTTGCGCTGAACGAAGTTCATTGTCGGCAGTGTCGGATCGCGATAGACCCTGACAAACAACGCCTTGAGTTTCTCGTCACCCGGATCGAGCCGGCCGCCCGACGCACGCGCTTCCTTCCAGAAATATGCACACCACCAGCCGAAATCGAAATCCTGGTTGCTGGCATACAGTCGTTGCAGTCCCTTGAACTGATCGAGCTGCGGCTTGGTGATCCAGTCATGAGCCATTCCGGGTGCCTCCTGCAGGCCGTACGTGGTCGGGCGGTGCGATAAAGGATCGGCGCTGCCCGAAAACGCCGGTTGGCAAAATCGTGCGCGGTATCCATGAGGTCGCGCGTGATGAGGCTCGACGCATTGCGGCAACCCCAGCATGTTTATTTTCAGTCATGCGGCGAGACTGCCGACAAATTGTCTGACGCTGGCGAGGACGGCTCTCTGGTCGCCCGCGAAAACCCAGTGATCGACGCCGTCGAGTTCGACGTATCGCGCCTGTGCGATGTGGCTGGCAAGATGCCGGCCAGCGCCAATTCGAACGGCGTGGTCGTCGTGACGGTGCAGCACCAGAGCCGGAGTTGAAATCCGACCCAACAGGTCCCGCACATCCGTATCGCGCAACGCCTCGAGCACGCCCTTGATGGCTCCCGGGCTCGACGCGGCCCGCAGCAAGCCCGCCCACCAGGCTCTCGCCTGAGGATCGCGAGATAGGCTCGGCGCGAACGTTTCGATGCCCGCAGGCCCGCCCCAAGCCGCGACGAGTTGCTGGAGCCACACGTCATACTGACTAGCCTGCAGCGCGTGCGGATAGTCTGGCGTCGCACTTCCCTTGGCCAGCGAGCCGAACAGGACTAGGCCAGTGACTCGATCGGGGTGATCAGCGGCAAATTTGATGCATGCCGGTCCGCCCTCGGACGCACCGAACAGCACCACCCGGCGGCTCGCGGCGGCGTCGAGCACCGTGCCGATGTCCTGCGCGGTTGCGTCGACGCCGGGGTTGAACCCGATACGGTCGGAAAGCCCGATGCCGCGACGATCGAGCAGGATGAGCCGGCCCATCTCAGCGAGAGAGGACAGGAACGTCCGGCAGCGGGGTTCCTCCCAAACCCGTTCGACGTGGGACACGAATCCAGGCAGCAGCAGGATATCGATGCTGCCGGTGCCGTAGGTCTGGAAGGCGAGATGAACGCCGCCGCCCGAGACATAGCGCGTCGGCGGCGGGGCCTCGATCGGCAGCGTGGTGGCGGCGTTCAGTAGCTCACGGGTCTCGGTTTCGGGCGCCACATCGAGCGCGTCGCGAAGGCGCTGGGTCAAGGCATCGAAGTGGCGCTCGGCCGTAGCCCGGTCCCCGGCGAGCAGGAGATTGCGGATGAGGTGCCGCGCATACGCTTCGCTGAATGGGTCCAGCTGAACGAGACGGCCGGCGTACACAGCCGCAGCCGCGTAGTCGCCGGCCGCATGCCTGTCCTGCACCACCCGTTCCAGCGCGTGGATCGCCCTACCCCGCAAGGCCTCACGGCGAAAGAAAGCCCACTCGTCGAACTGCGGGCAATCGCCAGGCGAGAAACCCTCGAGAAAGTCGCTGGATAGTGACGGCATGCCCGCTCGAACTCGCCGACGTCACAGGCTTGCTCGAACAGTTGCGAATCAATTTGCAGGTCGGTCGCTGATGACCATCGAAGCGTCGACCGGTCGGTGGTCAGGACGTCGTCGCCCAGCGTGAGCTGGAGGCGGTACATGAGGCGCCGCAGCCGAACGCGAACGACATCTTCGCCACTATCCGGCCACAACATGGTCGCGACGACGTCGCGCCCGACTGGGCCCTTCGCTTCCGCCAGATAGACCAGCAGGGCCAGACCTTTGCGCAAGCCTATCGGACATGGCCGGTCGTCCCGACGGATCTCCGGAAAACCAAGCGTCCGCACGCTGAATAGAGCCATCGTAGTGCGACCCTCCATGACGGCGTCCAGGGGACGCTCAGGGGACGCGTCGATCCTACCATGCACGGCAGACGATCATCGCTGCACTCATTGCGGCGGATCGCACTGGAGGCTTTGCCATGAAGAACCTGGGTAAGCATGCGATCGTGATAGGCGCCGGAATGGGTGGGCTGCTGGCCGCACGCGCGCTATCGGATTTCTATTCCACCGTGACCGTGCTCGAACGCGATGCGTTTCCGGCAGCGGACACCTGGCGCAAAGGCGTCCCGCAGGGTCGTCACACTCATGGGCTTCTCGCCCGCGGCAGCGCTGTGCTCGAGGAATTCTTTCCCGGATATAACAGTGAGGTCGTCGCGGAGAGCGGCGGGTTGCTCGGCGATGTCGCTAACGATCTGCTCTGGATCGGACGCAACGTCACGCTTGCCAATGGCAAGAGCGACCTGACCGGGCTGCTTGCGAGCCGTCCCGTGCTCGAAGGCCATCTGCGACGGCGGCTCCTGGAACTGCCGAACGTGCGCGCCATCGAGAATTGCGCAGTGCGAGGGCTCGCCAGCGACTCCGCCCGCGAGCGCGTGACAGGTGTGCGCATACGTGCCGAAGGCAGGCCCGAAGAGACCGTCGACGCGGACCTTGTCGTCGATGCGACTGGACGCGGCTCGTCCAGCGCGATGTGGCTCGAAGAGCTCGGCTACCGAGCTCCCGTCAGCGAGAAGGTCGAGGTCGGCATCGGCTACACCACCCGGACCTATCGACGTCGGCCGACTGATCTTGACGGCAAGCTCGGCGTCGTCGTCGCCGGGAGTGAGCCGAACTGGCGCAACGGCGTCATCCTCGCGCAGGAGAGCGACAGTTGGATCGTCAGTACCGGGGGTTTTCTCGGCGACGAGGCACCCGACAACGATGAGGGCTTTCTCGCGTATCTGGCGACGCTGCCGACCATGGAAATTCATGACATTGTCGCCACAGCGGAGCCGATGAGCGGCTACAGGCGCTACCGCTACGTCTCCAGTCTGCGCCGCCGGTACGAGACACTTGCACGCTTTCCCGGGAATTACCTGGTTTTCGGTGACGCTATCTGCAGCTTCAATCCGGTCTACGGACAGGGCATGACGGTCGCGGCGCAAGAGGCGCTGACGCTGCAGCGGTGTCTGCGTTGCGCGGGCTCGAACGATCTTGCGCGGCGGTTCTTCAGGCAGGCCGCGAAAATCGTCGACATCGCGTGGGACATCGCGGTTGGCAACGACCTTCGCAATCCGCTCGTCAAGGGCCCGCGGCGGCCGATGCTGCGTTTCATCAACTGGTACATCGGCTGGCTTCACGTTGCCGCAACCCGCGACAGCACGCTGGCAACCGCGTTTCTGAAGGTTGTCAACCTGATGGTCCCGCCGCCGTCGCTGCTGAGCCCGGCCATTGCCTGGCGCGTCTGGCGAGGCAAGCGGAGGTCTGCGCTACCGCTTTCTCGCCAGCAATCGAGCGAGCCGCCTGACAACAAGCGTATTGAACTGGCGTAACCCAGCTAAGCGCGGTCACACCTGCATTCGCGAGTCCGAGCGCGTGCAGTTCTCGTCAAGATGGACTCTTCCGTCGAAGCTAATGTTGATAACAGCCTCCAAAGGAGTACGACATGATCGGTGTATTCGTTACGTTTCGCTACGGCGACAATTTCGATGAACGAGCCGTGCGGACGATTGCCGAGACCGCACGTGCAAGGTTTGAAGGAATGCAAGGGCTACGTTCAAAGGCTTTCACGCTCAATTCCGCCAGGCGTGAGGCCACGAACTTCTACGTTTGGGAATCAGAGGACGCAGCCAAGGCGTTCTTCACCAATGAACTGCTCGACCGGGTCACCGGTCTCTACGGGGTACGCCCTGATGTCGAGTTCGTGCAGATTGCCACGTTGGTGGAAAACGTTCGAGCATGACGTCGTCTGGTGTCGTGGGTAGAGAAACGCGAGCTTGTCTACACCATGATGAATCCGTGCCGCATGCCGAGCATCACCGCTTCGGTGCGGTTGGTCGCACCGAGTTTGCCGAAGATTGACGAGAGGTGGAATTTCACCGTGTTGTCCGAGATGTCGAGGTGCCGCGCGATCTCCTTGTTGCCGAGTCCGTCGGCGAGCATCGCCAGCACTTCGATCTCTCGTAACGTCAAGGCTTCGAATGGTTCGCCGGATCCCTTCTGGCGCGACGGGCTTGTTTCGGCCAGCAGCCTTGCGAGGATGTCGGGCGTCAGCACGCAAAGGCCTGCGGCGACGGCTTCGATGGACACGACGATTTCAGCTGGCATCGCGTTGCGCGGCAGGATAGCCACCGCATCGGCGGGCAACGCATCGAAGATCCAGTCGCTGTCCGGGTCGTCGCTCAACAGGACGAGCGACGGTGACGCGGGCGAGAGTTCGAGTAGCGTCTTGAGCGCATCGCTCGCCTCCGGCGCGATGTCGGTGACGACCACATCCGGCACCGATCCGGCGAGGCAATCGACGAGCTTTTCGGCGTCGGGCGCGCTACCCAGGAACTCAAGTGCCGGGTTCGCCTCGACAAGCGCTTGCAGGCTTGCGCGCTCTTGCCACGATGCCGCAATCACTACGACCCGTAAAGGCGCCCTCCGTATCGTCTGTCCATCCGACATTTGGTCGCTTCCCGGACGTCACCTGCACGAATTCCGTTGGGGCCGTTCGCCCACCGTTACCGAACACGCGTGGCGCTCGCCGCCTCGGATCAAGGCGATGTGCAACTGCTGCCCAATGCTTGCGGAGCCCAGCGCCGCACTTACGTCGCCCATGTCGCGGCAAGGCTTGCCGTCCAGTTCGATCAGTACATCGCCTATCAGCACGCCCGCCTGCTCCGCAGGGCCGCCCGGCGCAAGCGAATTGATCAGCAATCCACTGCTGAACGACAGGTTCATTTTATTGACCCAGGCGTCCAGCAGGCCGACCCGCTGCGTGCCGACACCAAGGTAGCCCCGCGAGACGCGCCCTTTAGCCAACAGTTCATCGGTGACGCGCTCCACGGTCATCCCCGGAATCACGATGCCGGCGCCGCGCATCAGTGCCGAGGTGCAGATGCCGATGACCTGCCCGCGCATGTCCGCGAGGGCCGCCCCGGAGAAACCCGGGCGCAGACCGCCGTCCAGTCGCACGAACGCATCGAGTTGTCCGCCTTTCCATGTGCGCCAGGGACCACCTATGCTGCCGATCACGCCAAAATCAGCGCTGACGCCGGAATCGTCCGCACGTGCGACGGCGAGCGCAAGATGACCCGGCTTCAGTGAGTGGGCGTCGCCAGAATCGATCGGGTCGAGGTCCACGCCGTCCAGTTTCAGCACGCCGACGTCGGACCCCAGATCCAGGCCCGCGAGGACTGCGGCGACCGTACGGCCGTCGGTCAATGTGACTTCGATGCCGTCCTCACGCCTGAGCGTGTGTGCAGCCGTCACGACGACGCCACGTCGCCAGATTACGCCACTCGACGGCATGCGATGTCGGCCGTGTACTGCGACGACACTCCGCCCGACTCGCGCGACGATGTCTGCCAGATTGTCCGAGAGATCCATCAAAGGATTTCCGCTCGAGGATGTGGTTTCCATTTCAAGCCTCCTGTCAATTGCGTGCGACCTGCCAGTGCTTCGCGTCGACGTTTGCTCGCCTGTCCAGCTAGCGTATGACGACGCGTTCACAATGACAGAACGACGGGGGGCGCACACCACCCAAATGGGTAGCCGGGTAGATGCAATGCGGACTTCACGATGCAACGAGTCTGGTCTGCGACCAGCACGTCCCTGATCACACTGCGGTTAGCGCCGCCCGCTACGGCCCCACACATAGCGAACCCACCGCTGCCAGCGGCTTTGCGTTGGAGCGGGCGCGTGGCGCGCAGTCTGCGCTTCGCAGTCGCGCTGGACGGACTTCTGCACCTGTTCGTGGATCTGCCTCAAACTCATGCCGCCTGGGCCTTTCAGTTTGTCGGGATCGGTAGCAGGATCGCCATCGGGATCGTCTGTCATGAGAGTCGCCTGTTTGTGATGAGGCGACTTGATCTTGATACAGATGCTCAGTAGCAGCAAGTTGGACACGGATCGCCGACCGGCGCGTAGTCCGACAGTCCTTGCCGGCATGGCGTTCGTGAAGTAGATTTTTCTAATGAGGTTCGAGCCGGGAGGGACGGCCATGGAACTGAGCGTGGAACGGGTCGAGGTTTGGGCAGCTACCATCGACGATAAACCGGGAGGCCTTGCGAAGGTCTTAAGCGTCTTGCGGGATGCTGGTGTCGACTTGCAGTTCGTCGTGGCACGTCGAACGCCAGAGGCAGCGGGTAAGGGAGTCGTGTTTGTCGCTCCGCTACAGGGAGAAAGTGCGATCCGTGCCGCCACACAGGCGGGGTTCAGCGTCACCCCGAGCCTTCACTCCGTCCGTGTAATGGGTCTGGACCAGTTGGGCATCATCGCGCAATTGACCCAGATGTTGGCGGATGGGGGGATCAACCTTCGCGGCGTCTCGGCCGCTGTACTTGGCACGCAGTTCATTGCGTATCTCGCGGTCGACTCGTTGGACGATGCCGAAAAGGCGATTGACCTTCTACAAAGGGCCTGAAGTACCCGTACCGGACCGCGAACCGGCTTGGCTCTTGCTGACGAGGCAAGGGGGCCGCTCTGTCTGACGCGACTGCCGTCGACCATCTCAAATCCGTTGCGACAAAGCCGAGCGGCCATTTGAATGGCGAACGAAGCGCCGGGCATGGCGGCGAATCCCGATGCCGGTAGGAGGTCGACAGTGATGAAGACACCGACGACCCGAAGGCGGGTGCTTTGGGCGCTCTCGCTTTGCATTACCGCGACTTGCATGGCAGTTGGCGGGGCATTGCTGTTCGAGCTGTCGGTGGTCGGCCGTGCCGTGAGCGATTTCCGCCGGGACGCGGCCCTGGCGCAAGCGGACATCGCGCGCGGCGAGCCGGCTACGCCCGAGGAGCGCATCAACCCGCCCTATCTGAAGCGATACGGGTTGGACCGTAACCTGTACAAGGACATTCACGGAAACTTTTCGCCAACAGGTGCTGACTGGCGCCAATGGGGGCTGCGAACCAAGGTCGCAGCCACTGTGTTGTGGCTGGGTCACGATCCACCGGGAACGTGGTGGACCTACGTTCAGATCAAGTGCGTTGACCGGTTTCCTCAAGCTCACGCCGACAGCGAGCCGATCGTCGATGTTGCCGACGCTTGCCTCGGCGAGCCGCATTGATCGTCCCGTTGGTCACTTCCGATCATCGGAACGGCCAGCGCCGAGTGCCTCGAGCAACGGCCGGAGGGCATCCAGTTCCGCGCCGAAGCCGCTCCAGTCTCCCGCCTTCAGTCGCTCGATGGCGCGGTCATAGTGGACAAGTGCCTCTCTCGCGCGAGCGTCCACGGTGCCTCGGGCTGGCGATGCCGCTTGTGCGGTCTCACTGAAAAGCGCCGCCAGCGCCTCATCCAGAGTGTTCTCCATCACCACACGGTCCCCATAGGCGGCAATCACCCGCTTCAACTCCGGCAACTGACCGGACGCCGCGCGCAAATAGAGCGGCGAAACGTAGAGGATCGAGTTCTCGATCGGCACGACCACGAGATGACCGCGAATGACGCGTGAGCCCATCTGGTTCCACAACGAGATCTGCTGCGAGATCTCGGTATTCTGCTGAATCCGCGCTTCGATCTGAAACGGCCCATAGATCAGCTTGTCCTTGGGAAAGGTGTACACGACGAGCTTGCCGTACCCGGGCGGATCGCAACGCGCCGCCAGCCAGGCAATCATGTTCTCCCGCTGGCTCGGCACCATCGGCAGCATGAGGATGAACTCGGCGCGTGCGTCGCCGGGGAGTCGCATGATCGTGTAATACGGCGGCATCGTGCTGGCCGTGCTTCCACCATCCATTCCGACCAGCTCCTGGGGAAACTGCCACAGATCCTCGCGGTTGTAGAAGATCTCCGGCGCATCCATATGATAAGCGCGGTAGAGCTGCGCCTGGATCAGGAACAGATCTTCGGGATAGCGGATATGCTTTCGCAGCTCCGGTGGCATCGCGTCCAAAGGCTTGAACGAACCCGGGAAGATGCGCTCGTATGTGCGCAGGAGCGGATCGGCGGGATCGCTGACGTAGAAATCGACCGTGCCGTTATATGCATCGACCACGACCTTGACGGCGTTTCGGATGTAATTGGCGCCGTCGCCGAAACCCGGCCGGGAGTAAGGAAACCACTGGCTGACGGTGTAAGCGTCCTGGATCCAGAACAGGCGCCCATTGCTTGCGACGACATAGGGGTCATGATCGAGAGTCAGGAATGGCGCGATCGTACGCACGCGGTCCTGAATGTTGCGATGAAGCAGGATCCGGCTCTTGTCTGTGATATAGCCGCTCAGCAGGATGTTCGGATCGTCGAGCTGCCAGGCGAACAGACTCCGGCGTGCCACACTGCCGATGCTGACGCCATCGCGCCCGCTATATGTCGTGTAGGCATTAGTCGGCCGTTGGGGATAGTCGAACTCAGCTACGTTGCCGTTCACGATGACGTAGTCCTGGCGGCCTTCGCTGAAATAAAGACGTGGTTCGCGAATGGCCGGGCCGCCGTTGGAGACTGGCGGAATATCGCGCAGATAGAAAAACGGTAAGCCCTCGGTGGATTTCTCGGTGACTGGCGACATCACGACGCCGATGCCGTGAGTAAAGATAAGGCGCAGGTTCACCCAGGTTTGGGCGTTGGTCGGAAGCATCGCCGGTTCCAGTTCACGCGCCGACAGCATTACCTGTCTGTATCCGGCGTCAAGCTGATAGCGGTCGATGTCCACCGAAATAAATTTGTAGTAAGTCCTGATCTCCTGCAACTGTGCATAGGTATCCATCAGCGGTTGCACATCCCATAGCCGGATGTTGTCGATGGTCGCCCGATTGGCTTGCAGCGAGTCGAGAGTCAGTCCCTGCTCGGCCTCAAACGGTTTAACCTCGATCTTTGCGAGGCCGTAAGCCTGTCGCGTTAGCGCGATAGTGTGCTCGATATAGGGTGTTTCCAGTTTCAGCTCGCTCGGTTTGACATAGAAGCGCTCAAACAGCGACGGATAGATCACAGCGAACACAAACGAACTGCCGAATACGAGCAGCGCCAGAACGACGGGTTGCAGATGGCTCCGTCGGCGCATGTTGATCCAAAGGGCAACGGATGAGGCCGCGGCAAGGCCGACAAGCATCCACAGGACCGGCAACTCGACGTGGACATCGGTATAGCTGGCGCCGACCACGACGCCGTTGTCGCCGTAGAGCAGCAGAAAGCGGTCGAGCCACCACGACCAGGCCTTCACCGCAAAGAACAAACCGAGCAGTGCCGAACCATGAGTGATGGGGGCGGCCGAGAGCGTGCGTGGTGGCCGCTCCAGCGCGATGTCACCGCGCAACCCGTAGACAGCACCTGCCACGATCGCGCTCCAGAAGATTAGCTGCAGCAGCCAGTTCTTGAGTGCGACATACGCGGGGAGCGAGAACAGATAAAAGCCGATATCCCTGTCAAAGATCGGATCGCGTTCGCCAACAGGGACCTGATAAATGAAGCGAAGCGCGAGGTCCCAGTTCGAGACTTCGCTAGCGGCAATAACCAACCCCAGGACGACCGCGGCGCAGGCAATACTGGAGCGCCAGGGAACGTGCGGCGCGATCAGTTCAGACAGTTCAACGGCAACTTCCGTCGGACCCGATCGATCTACAGATTGCGCTCGCAAGACATCGACGCGCCTCGCGTAACGATGCGCCAAAATCCCGGACAGCCATATCGCGCACGCCGAGACTGCGAACACCGTGGCAAACAGCAGCGCTCTCGCGCAGAGGATGGTCCAGAAAACGCCACCATAGCCGATCGAAGAGAACCAGAGCCAGTTGACCACGATGCCGGTGATGCGTCCGACGACAAGCAGGCCAACGATGACGGCCGTCACCGTGATTGCATAACGTCTCAGGCGCACGCCGGACTTCACTTCCGACCGCATGGTCTCTCCTGTGCTGGCCGTCGCCCTGCCCTGCTGCGATTGCGATCCGGGTTCGGATGGCTACATTTATTCAAGCTATCTGAAGCCGCTCCACGAACCATGACGAAAGACCCTTGTGGACGTGGCGCGAGTCAAAACGGACAGTGCCCGGCGCAGCGATGCGGCAATTATGCCAAAGTTCATCCATCGCAATCGACGCTCGACGTCGAACTCTCGTCCCAGGTATCGACGGCGGCGGCACGCCCTTTGCTGCGTTGAAACGGTTCAGTTCATCTCACGAAAAGGGACCCCTGTCATGAAGCTCTACTATTCGCCTGGTGCCTGCAGCCTCGCCGACCATATCGCAATGCACGAGGCCGATCTCACTTTCGAAAGGATTCGCGTCGACTTGAAGTCCAAGGAGACCGAGACTGGGGAGCAGTTCAATCGGATCAATCCAAAGAGTTACGTCCCAACCCTCGAAATGGATGATGGTCAACGGCTTACCGAGAATATCGCGATTCTTTCGTGGGTCGCACAGCGCAAGCCTGCCCTTGCGCCGAATAGCGAACCCGGCAGCCTGCGCCTGCTCGAGATGCTCGCGTTCATTTCGACGGAAATCCACAAACAGTTCAGCCGTGTTTTCAAGCCCACTTCGGATGCTGAAGCAACGGCAGCGCGCGAGAAGCTCGGTCAACGCTTCCAGTTGATCGCCACCATGTTCAAGGGCGAATACCTGTTCGGCAGCGAAGCGAGTGTGGCGGACGCCTATCTGTTCACGATGCTGCTCTGGGCCAAAAAGGTAGGCATCGAAGTGCCGGAGAAATTGCGAAACTTTGCCGAACTGATGCGCGCGCGTCCGGCCGTTCAGCTTGCCATGAAGCACGAGGGACTCGACTGATGAAACGCAGATCCTCGCCGCGCGCACCTTTAGCTGGATGATTCGTGTGCGTTCGGGCTCGCTCAATGCAGCGTGGCGAGTGCGGCGCGGATACGCATCCCCTGCTCTTCGGAGACGAGCCGATCGAGCACTTCCGCGAAATGGGGGTGATGCATACCGGAATGGAGGTACTGCCACCGGTAGGCATGATGGAAATTCGCTTCGATCGACATGGCTTCTGCCTCGACGACGGCACGCCCGCAGTTCGCGATGAAATACCGCGAGTCCGCTGTCGCCTGCCCGCGCAAAATGCCATCGACCGCAATCATCAGGTCGATGAACTCGTTGACCGCGTTGTCGCGCGCCGCATCTGTCAGCGTAGCGTCGTGCCGCTTCCATTCCAGTTCATCGAGAATGGCGTGCTGACTTTCTTCCTTCCAGTGGTACAGAAATACATCCTTGAACAGCTCGGATAACTGATCGTCAGGATGAATGCTCTGGCGGTAGTGAATTTGCGAGAAGAGTTCAATATGCAGCGTCATGGCCAGCACCGCCCAGGTGCTCTTGCCGAGGACCACGGCGGCAAGCGCATCGGGATCGACGTCGAAGCGGTAACCCGCGGGCAGCGTTTCGCCGATCATTTTTTCGATGCGGCGAAACAGCGCCTGGTGTTTAAGCTCTTCGTCGCTGAAACGCACGAGCGCTTCGAGCGCCACCTGATCGCCGAGCCAGTAGTCGCGGCTCACTTCCAGCACCTTGGCGTTAATGAAGCGCTCGACGAGCCCGAACACGTTCGCGTATGTGCGCCCCTGAATCTGGCTGACGAACCGCTTCTCAGCCTCCGAGAGCATGATGAAATCCGGCACCAGCGACAGCCCGTCCGGCAAATACTTCTGGGCCATGTCGAAGGTACGGCCTCCAATCACGTCACGGTCGATGTCCCAACTGACCATCTTCGAAGCGCGAATGCATCGGGCGTAGCGATCGCGATCGGACAGCTGCAATATTGCGTTCATGGAAGTTCTCCCAATATGGACCGCCACGCGGTCTAGCGTTGAGTGTCGATTCACCGGGCAGAGCCAGTCGAAGGATCTGGCTTTCCGGCACGCTCAATTTACGATTGGGAGTCTTGAAGTTCTATGATCGAGTCGCCGGACGATATGACTGAAACGCCGTTTCGTCACGTTGGTCGCACAGGTCGACAATTGAGTGGGTAGAGACAGCGCGGCGCGTCACGGCAGGCATCACTGATCCCCCAGTGCGGCAACGCCATGCGTAGGTTGCGCGTGCTGCGCTGATGTGGCCACGCCGTTCGACTTTCCTTTGCTCTTGCGCCAGCCGGCCGGCGGCATGCCGAATTCGCGTCTGAACGCGCGACTGAATGCGGCTTCCGACTCATAGCCAATCTGTTCCGCAACGGCGTTGAGCGGCTTGCTACCGATCAGAAGTTCGTGCGCCGCAATCTGCATGCGCCATCTCGCGAGGTATTGCATGGGCGGCTGCCCCAGAAGATCGGTAAAGCGTTGCGCCAACGCGGAACGCGACAGGCCCACTTTGCGCGCAAGTTCCTCGACGGTCCACGCATGCGCCGCCTGCGCATGAAGCAGCGAGAGCGCGCGTCCAACGTAGCGGTCACGCACGCCGGCGAGCCACCCGGTCTGGTTATCAGGTAGCGCTTCAATACAGCTACGGATTGCTTCGACAAACAGCAGTTCCGATAGCCTGGCAAGCACAATCGTGCCGCCCGCGCGCGAGTCGGCCGCTTCCGCGGCAGCAAGTTTGAGAGACGACTCGAGCCATGCCGCACGCGGATCCTGGCGCATGTCGATCTTGAACAGTCGCGGCAGCGATGAGAGCAGCGGATTGCTCAAAGTATCGTCGCAGGCCAGAAAGCCGCACACGATGCGCGTCACAGCGCCCCCGCCGCCATAGGACAGCGTCATCACTTCACCGGGTGCTGTCGCCATCTGCCCGGCCAGTAGCGAGTCCGACGGCACAGGGGAGATATCGATCGCGCTGCCGATGAGGTGCGTTTCACCCTGAGGCACCACGATCAGTTCGCCGGCATGGACGTGAATCGCCGAACCGGGATCGTCGGCCAGCTTCGCCCAGCAACTCCCCTCTATGATCAGATGATAAGAAACGACGCGCTCGGAAGGCGGCAAGTAAGCGCCGCAGAGCGATGCATCGGTGCGACCGATCAGACACCACGGCGCGGTGAGTGTCCCGTTCAGAAACACGGCGCCGCTCAGACGAACAGCGCGCAGAACATCAGAAACTGCATCCATGGATAGCTCGCGTGAAATGCGTTTCCCGGGCGAGAAACCTGGCCGCCGTTTATTCGTCAGGATGGCCAAGGGCTCCATGTTATACCCGCAACCTCACTTGATGACAATTCCCTTACTGGCGTTTCGCGCGAGGCTTATCGGCAGGAAGTGGACGATCGGACAAGAAAGATCGACGCACGGACAGGACGGCAATGGCTTGCCGCGGGCAGAGTTCATGACAGGAAGGAACATCACGGATCGGCGTCATCCGTACTTCGCCAACAAGCCTTCCTCGGACTCTGGAAACCTGGCGCATCACCCAACTTGCACGAATCGGTTCAAGCACAGCAACTGACCGCTTCGCGCAAACACAGTAGCGTGAGACACCGATGAAACGCCTGATAAGCCGTGCGATGTACCACCCGATCATTGCGCTATCCGTTTTCCATCTGGCCGACGTTATGCATCACGTCGATTACAGCATCGCTGGTGCATTGCTGGTTCTGACCGCGAAAACGATCTCGCGGGTTTCAAGTCTGTTCGACAAGGGATAGAGCTGCGATGCGAAGCGTTCGTCGATCAACGTCCGAGCGCGGCGCTGCAATTCAGCATTGGCATAAGAGACACTGGCTGCGATCGGCAAATCGACGAACAGAGGCCATAAAAAAGGCCTGTTCGTGATGCAGATGCACGAACATGATCGATAGAATTTCCTCTAGCACGTTACACACGGTCCCGCGTCCGATATCTGTCGGACCGCTTTCTCACATCGGATCTCCGGTTAATTCAGCATGGCACGGCTTGCACGGCACTACGTCCCCGATCAACCGCAGCACGTTATCTTGCAGGGACTCGCGGGGCCCGCTTTCATGGACGAAGGAGACTACCTGTACTTCCTCGCCTGCGTGGCAGACGCAGCGCGCGTCGCCGATCTGGCGGTCCATGCATGGGTGCTCATGCCTGATGCGGTACAGTTCCTCGTCACGCCTTCGTACGAGTCGAGCGTCGCCATGGCAATGCAGGCGGTTGGCCGTCGCTATGCCGAGACCTTCAACCGCCGCCATGGACGCCGCGGTGCGGTATGGCGTGGCGAGTACCGGGCGACAGTGATTGAGCCCGACCGGTATTTCCTGCTCGCGAGCCAGATCATCGATCAGGGGCCGGTGCGCAAGGGCCTGGCGGCCGAGCCGGGAAACTACCCGTGGTCGAGCTGCGCGCACCACATCGGGCTGCGTGTCGATAGGTTCATCAAGGACCATCCACTGTACCGGGCGCTCGGCAATACGCCGTTCGAGCGCCACCAGGCTTATCGCGATCTGGGCGCACAGCCTGTTGACGAACGCGAGATCAATAACCTGATGCAGTCGACGCTCAACGGCTGGGTGCTCGGCAGCCCCGCGTATTGCGAATGGGCGGCGCAGACAGCCAATCGGCGCTTGATGCCACTGCTGCTGCGCGACCGGCCGTCCACGGTTCGCACCACACGCTCGCTCGTACACGCGGGCTGAGCAAAGAACGATCGAGCTTCGCGAGATTACACGACCGCGCCGACACCGCTCGTCGCGCGAGGCCCTGCATTTCAAGCAGAACCCATTGCCGCTCGCGTCTGCGCGAATCCATCGCGATAGCGAGCGGTGAGGTGTGTGGCCGTGCGCCGCAGCAACGTCCGGTCGATCGTCAGGGCATGGAGCATTGCTTGAGAAAGTGCCTCGATCCCGACGCTGCCCGGCACGCACGCTGGCTCCCACGTCGCGGCAAACGCGGACTGTTTCGTCGTGTCGTTCGCGCGCGCCGGATGGAAGAAGTTCACCCGCGGCAAGCCGCACGCCAGCGCGACGATCCGTCCGTGCAGGCTGCTTCCCGCGTAGGCCGTGGCGTCTGCGATCAGTGCGCAGATGTCCCATATCTCCAGCGAACGGAAGAGTTGCGTACGTGAGACCTTCATCCGTGCCGCAACCCGCTCGTAGCAGGCCATATCGTCATGCCAGGGCGCCGCACCCGCTCGAAATAACACAATACCGAGCCCGCTCTCGTTCGACACGCGATCGAGCTCGCGCGCAAGCACACCGAGCGTTCCGTCGTCGCCGAAATCCGCACTGAACTGCACGGCGACATACCCCTCGGGAAACGCCCTTTGCAAATCCGCCACGCCGCTTCGTTCCTTGGACGCGCGAATGTTCGCGCCGAACAGCTCCGTCACCATCACCGCCGGATCCGGCACGAGCCGCGCGAGAATGCCTGCTGCGGCGAGCCCGTTCTGGGTGTGGATGTCACGCACGCTGACGTCGTCGGCTTGCGCGAGCTTCGACAGAACTTCTGCCCGCATCCCGGGATCAAGTCGCTCCACATCGACGCCGCCGGCCGCTTGATAAATAACGCTCGACGCACAGGGAAACATCGCGCGAGACGTCATGTAGGGGGCAAGCGCATCGAGACGCGTCAGCGCACGTGCCCACGCGCGTCGCTCGTCGTTGTGCGTTTCCAGTCGCGCGATGATCTTCTGTGCCTGGTCCCACGGCAGCAGCATCACCGCCGCCTCCCAGTCGCCGCAAGTCAGGATCTCGCCGCCTGCGTGCACGATATGCACACGGTCCTTGCCGCGTTCGGCGGCCAGTTGCGCGAGCGCCTGAACAGCGTGGCCGCCGTGGACGCGCAGGTCGCGCTCCGCGAGCCCGGCGAAGATCACGTCGTCGCACGCAAGCAGTTTTGCGACGACGTGAGGGAACAGCAGGTCACCCAGGTTGTGGCGATCGAAGGCGCCGAACACCACGACCGCATCATGTTTTCCTGTGCCTCCCATCATGATTCGGGCCCCGACCTCCCTCGGTACGAAGTCGCCGCTTGTCGCGCCACTCCTCCACCTGCCAGGCGATCAGTCCAGGCAGAAAGACGATGATGTCACGAATACGGCGCGCACCCGCGAGCGCGAGGCAAAGCTGCGGATGGAAACCAAGCACCGTGCCGATCAGCAGAAATCCACCTTCCTGAACGCCGAGTGCGCCAGGCACAAAGAACGCGACGCTACTGAGCGCCTGGATGAGCGACTCGAGTACGACTGCCTGCAGGAAACCTGCTTTTGCCGACAGAAAATAGAGCGCGAGCCATAGCTCGAGCGCCGTCGCGATGCATTGGAGTGATTGCCAGATGAGCAGGTAGCGGATGATGACGCCGGGCCGATGCCAGAGCTCACTGATCGATTGATCGATGCGCACCGACTCGCCGACGCGTTGGCGAGCATCGGCAGAATGTGGACCATCCCTGCAAGCGCGAGCCCGGCGCCGGCCGCGCGCATCAAACCGAGCACCTTCAGCGCGTCGGCGTGCCAGACGAGCCAGACCGCGATGGCCAGGCCAGCAAGTGCGGCAGCCCGGGCGAGATATTTCATAAGCTGGCGCGAGCGTAGTGTCAGTCGCTTTGAAGCGGCAGCAATAGACTTTTGCGTCCACTTCGGAGATCGAGCCGCAGCTGCGACTCTCCCGATAACTTTTCACCGAGAATCTGGCATATCGCACCCGGGGCCCCTATTCGAGCTGTCGCATAACTCGTTCCCCGCGCGGGGAGAATGGTGGTGTGATTAGCGACCGTGACGAAGTCCCCGCTGCGCGCTGCGGTGCTCAGCGACAGTCACTGGCGAAGCTGTTCGTGCACACGATTGCCGAGCGGCGGCGCAGGCGGCCCACCCAACGTGTATAGGTCGTCAGATACGTTGTCTGCGCACCGGTCAGCGGACCCGTGCGAACGCTCGCAGCACGGCGTCGCCGCGCGGCGTCACGTGAGGTAACCGGAAGCCCGGCCCAGCTGGCTCATTCGCAATCAACTGCAGTTCGCGGAGCGCGCCAAGCTCTGCCCGATCCGAATCAATTCGTTCAGGCGCATCCTTCAACAGCAGCAACGTGGCCACTTCGTGCGGGCTCAACATGTCGTTTACCTCACGGCGGGAGCGAAGGAACGGGTGACCAGATCCGGCCACGGCTGCATCGGCAGCACGCGAATACCGGAACCGGCAGGATTGGTGGAAGCTCGTCGCCTATCGGGTTGACGAGCGACGTGTGCGAGGCGGACCTCGTCGTTCCGCCGTGTCAGGCGTCGCCTTTTCGACGCGCTCGAGAAAGGCACGGACCATTTCCCCGACCTGTGCCTCGGCGACGGACGCGCCGTCCGGCTGCACTTCCGGCGGCACGGCCGCGCGCATCATCGCGTCGACGCCCGTTGCGCAGGCCGGCAGGCCAGCGGGCCTGGTGTCCTCGTGGAGCTCACGCTCGTCGTCGTGATCGCCGCCGGCGTGGCACGGTCTGATCGTTTCAGACGCGATATTCATCCAGCCGCGGGTGTATCCGGCGAACTGCAGGGTAAGCCAAGGCATCACATCCGCTTGACGTCTGAGGAACTGTTCAGGTGTCTGGGCGCGCAATACGCTTTCCCAGTGCAGCGCGGCACCCGTGACCGCGGACCTGTATGTATCCACGTTCAGCCGTATCAGCGCGCAATAACCGGCGAGAAACTGGTTGGGCAGTTGCGACACGTCGGTCAGAACGGATAGGGTAAATGGCATCTGTTTTGGGCTGCTCACGGAATATCTCTCAGGTTCTCGCGGACACGGCGATCGCTGCCACTGCGATTCGTGAAGGTGGTTCCCACACCGGGCCGTTGGCCAGGCAGACGGTCTGAAGCCGTCTTAGAGCCGTCATTCTAACTTTGTTAAGTCGCACTACGATTTTTACGAGCCAGGGAGTTTCCCCAATATGTGGGAAATTGACGCCTGTGATGAGTGGAGCAAACCCCTCCCGCGCCGCACGACGCGACGGGAATACCGCGCGGCGCGTTGCGAGCCTCGTCATGCAAACACTACGACGCAGCAAACAGAACCTCAACCGCCGGCGTGAAAGCTCCGCTGAAATGTCGCCCGAGGAGCCCATTACAATGGACGCTATCCAAAATACGAATGCGACCTGCCATGCATCTTGCCTCGCGCCGTCGAGCGCAAAAACGAACAGCCCCGTCAGCCTGGATCGCCGCATGCGTCGCGCTTCTTTTGTTGTCGCCACCCATCCTTGCCCAGGACGAAAAGCCCGGTATCGCCTTTTCCTCGATCGAGCCCGGCGCATCGCTGCCCGCGGGCTGGAAGAACATGCCGGTCGTGCGCGGCAAGCCCATCACGCAATACACGCTCGTTCGCGACGACCACACCACTGTGCTGCAGGCGGACGCGAACCGCTCTGCTTCCGCGCTGATGCACGAGGGTGATATCGACCTCGCTCGCACTCCCGTCGTGGCATGGCGCTGGAAAGCGGATAGACCGATCGAAGGCGCCGATAACCGCGTCGCGTCGAAGGAAGACGCGCCAGCGCGGCTGGTGTTCATGTTTGCCGGAGACAAGAGCAAGCTGTCGCTTTTCGACCGGGCGAAGATGGGGCTGGCCAAGCAACTGAGTGGCCAAGATCTGCCCTATGCCACGTTGATGTACGTGTGGTCGACCACCGCCGCGCCGGGTACCGTCATTGCCAACCCTCGCACGAACCGCGTACAGATGATCGTGGTCTCTGGTCTGCCTGGCGATGCGGGTCAGTGGCAAAGCCTGCGCCGCAATATCGTGCAAGACTATGAGCGGGTCTTTCACGAACCGCCCGGACGAATCACAGGCTACGGGCTGCTGACCGATACCGACAATACCGGTGCCACGACACGCGCCTGGTACGGAGACGTCCAGTTCCTTCCCGGGCCTTGATCACCGGGTGCCGTCGAGTCGATCGAGCCCGTCGGCGCGGCGTGGCCGGCTGAGTGTCCCGCGCGCTTTACCCGTGCCGATGCGCGTCCGCAGGCCAATGCCGTTCATGCGTACCCCATCGTGGTTCCGCCGGCTGCATGCCCTCTTCCACGAACGCGTCGACGGACCACGTATCGACGAACTCGTTTCGCGCCTTGCGGCGTTTGGCGACCTGGAAGTCCCGTTCCGCCACCTGAATCGCCTTGATGTTCAGCCGGTGCGCGAGCGCCGCGTCACGAAGACCGGGGGAATGGCCACGAGCGCAGCCGCGCTGCGGGCCGAGACGATGGTTGCCGCGCGGGAACGCGCGTTGCTCGATGTGCATCGTCAATACGAAATGCATAACGAGACACGCATGCGCTGCGCGTTTTTCGCGGCCGAACGGCGCGACCAGCGGGGCGAGCGTCTATGTCCCGGTCGCGGACGAGATCGACTATCCCGCCGATCCGGAGGCCGCGCGCGACCGCCGGCAACGCAGACGTACGTGGCAAGCGTTCAGTTGTGGGAGAAAAGCGATGTCCTTTCAGGAATATGCGCCGTATCGCGGCTGCAATATCGAGGTGAACGTTACGCTATCGAAGACGCATTGGCTCGGCGGCAAATATCGCCGTTATCGCGTGTCATGGACCGTGACGTTGCCCGGCAATCCGGAGCAGGAACTGCTGAGTTTTCCGGAACAGTTCGATTTTCTGACCGAGCATGAAGCGTTCAAGTATGGAGAAAATCGGGCGCACACCTTTGTCGATTCGATGTTGTCGACGCCTTCTCAAAGGCGCAGGCTCCGCGACGCGGCCGCTCGGCCCGCAACGCGCCAGGACGTTTTTTAATGCGCCGGCGCGCCCTTTCGGAGCGGGCTTGATCGTGCCACCGGGTAGCGACCAGCGCGACGAGCAAGCAGCGTGCGCGCAAGCTCCGTAAAGCCCTCGCTCGGGCGACGTCGCCACCGACAGGCCGGTTCATCGATGTTTGAACACGATGCGCGCAGAGCGACGATGTTGTTCGGGGGACAGAAAGGTAAATACAATGCGACGCATGGCCGGTTTATCGTTGACGTTTTTTCGACGCAGGAGAAACATCGCACGAGATCGGAGCAGCCCCGTCCATTCCGCTGCCCCCATGTGTCGTGCTGCGCGCGGTAATCAGGAAAACATCGTCGTGCCTGATCATGCGGCGGCATCTTCCATTACTGCCCTCCTGGCGGAGTCTGAATCAAGGCTGGTCGCGTCATCAACTCCTTTGCGGGTGACCCGCGGAAACGAGGTGCGAGTTGTGCCAATCCGAGCGAGCACGCATGCGGGACTCCCATGAGCCGGTAGCCGCCGGGCTTCGAAGCACGTCCTGGACGCCGACGCTCAGCGGCTCGCTGCTCGCGCTCGTGTTCTGGTGGCAGTCACTGACGCCGACACTGATTCCGCGGTCGTGGGGAACGCAAACCGTGGTCGGCGCGTTCTGTCTGGCCATCGGCTACGGGATAGGCACATTGGTCGGCCGCGGCGTGCATCGGCTGCTGGAGCGATGGGGGCGCGTGCCCGGCAGCGAGATCCGACGGCGCAGCTGGATCGTTCTGGCAGCGGCGTGGCTCATTGCACTATTCGTTGGCTCGAAGCTATGGCTCGGCTGGCAGAACGAGCAGCGTAGTTTCATGGGGATGGCGCCGATCGCCTGGTTCGACGCCGTGCTGGTGATCGTCCTATCGCCGTTGAGCGCGGTGTTGCTGGTAGTCATCGGGCGATTGACGGCGCGCGGTGTCGCCGCAGTCAAGCAGGTCATCCAGGGCCACGTGCCCCCGATCGTTTCGGTGCCGGCAACAGCGCTGCTCATCATCGTGATTGGCATGGCGCTCGGTCGCGGAGTGGCCTTTCCCGCTCTCACCACGGTCTCCAACTTCGTCCACGGGCGGGTGAACGAGAACACGACCGAGGGAATCGTGGCCCCCACGTCGCCAACGGTGTCCGGCAGCAGCACGTCGTTCGTCGCATGGGACACCTTGGGCCGCATGGGGCGCGGCTTCGTGGCGACAGCGACAACCACGCAAGAGCTCGCGAAGTTCCACGGGACTGATGCGAGACTGGTCGATCCGGTGAGGGTCTACGTCGGAGTGCGTTCCGCGGACTCCCTCGAGCAGCGTGCACAGATTGCGGTCCGCGAGCTCGAGCGCGCCGGCGGGTTCGAGCGGAAAGTGCTGGTCGTGTGGATACCCACCGGCACGGGCTGGATAGTCCCCAAAGCCGCGGCTTCGCTGGAGCAACTGCACGGTGGCGACACGGCGATCGTGGCGATCCAATACTCTTTCCTGCCTAGCCGACTCGCCATTTTCATGGATGCTGGTCTCGCGAACGAGGCGGGTGTCACGCTCTTCAACGCGGTTCGCGCCCGATGGTCGATGCTCCCGCCGAAACGACGGCCAAAGCTCGTTCTGTTCGGCAAGAGTCTCGGCGCCGCAGGGGTGGAAGCGCCTTTCGTCGGGAAAGACGCCTCTGCCTCGGTAGCCAACATGATGGCCCGAACGGATGGCGTGCTGATCGTCGGCGCCAAACAAAGCAACCCGATCCATTCGCAACTCACTCGCGAGCGCGATAGCGGGTCGCCCTTCTGGCAGCCGATCTTCGATGGGGGGCGTTCGGTACGGTTCTTGAGCCGCGATCCGCATCAGGTGGCATTGGACACCGACTGGCCGGCCCCGCGAATCGTGTACCTTCAGCATCCGGCCGATCCGGCCGTGTTCTGGAGTGCCAGTGCGTTCTGGTGGCCGCCCGAATGGCTGGCTCGGCCACGTGGCTTCGACGTGCCTGACGCCATGCATTGGTTTCCCATCGTCTCGGGCGTGCAGGCGGTGGGCGATCTGATTCACCAACTCGGCGTGCCGGCGGGTTTTGGTCACAACTACTCGTCGGAGGACTACGCCAACGGCTGGGCCAGCGTGGTGCCTCCCGAGGGCTGGACGCGCGCCGATACCGAACGACTGGCGCGGTTCCTCGACCAGATTGCCGGCGATGAATCAGAGCCGTGACCGAGCTGAAGGCGAACGGATTGGGGCGGTGCCGCTGCAGCTTGCGGCGCGCACCACAGAACATGGTCTAACTAACGCCAGGCTCGTGTGAACTCGCCGACCACGCGCGCCAGATGCGCCTGCATCGCCGTGCGCGCGGCGGTCGCATCTCGCGCCATGATGGCCGCAAAGATGCGCTGATGGTCATCCTGTGACGCCGCCCGCAATGCGGGAGTATGAAAGTGCTCCTCGATCTTTTTCCACAACGGGTCGGCACGGGAGTTGTCCCACATCGCTGTCACCACGAGCCGGAGCATTTCGTTTCCCGTCGCCCGCGCGATCGCCAGATGGAAATCACGGTCGGCGGCCTCGTTCGCAGCCTTGTCGTCCATGTTTTCGCGCATCGCGCGCAACGCGGCGAAGAGCCGGTCGAGGTCTGAATCTTTGCGCTCGGTAGCGGCTAAGGCCGCGATCCCGCTTTCGATCACCGCCCGCGCGCGCAGCGTCTCGATCGGGCCCAGTCCGCGCGGCAGTTTAAACATGGCGGAGCGCGCCTGCGGCGCTGCTGCTGCGCCCCGTGCCCGGCGGCTCGATCAACGAGGACCTCGCCGACGCACTGACCGGCAAGGTCGCGACCAATGCGGTCGCACAGGGCATCATGATCGTCGATACCGGCGGATCGTCGCCGCAGGATTCCGCGCCACAGGTGATGCGATGGCTCGCGGCGGGCTGGCTCGTACCGGGCGTGCCGAATGCCGTCGCGCTATGGCTCGTGATCGGCGGCGCCACGGTGTTCCTGTTGTCGCGTACGACCTTCGGCCGCACGCTGTACGCGATCGGCAATACCGAACGCGCGGCGTATCTGTCCGGCATCAATACGCGGCGCGTGACCGTGGCCGCATTCGCCGTGTGCAGCGCGTTCGCGGCGTTCGGCGGCGTATTGCTCGCAGGTTATGCGTCGAAGGCAGCGCAGTCGATGGGCGATGCCTACCTGTTGCCGGCGATCGCGGCAGTCGTGCTCGGCGGCACATCGATTCCGGGTGGACGAGGTTCATACCTCGGCACCGTGGCTGGCGCGATCCTCATCACGCTGCTGCAGTCGATCCTTTCAGTCGCGCAGATGCCCGAGGCGGGACGTCAGATCATCTACGGCGCGGTGATAGCGGCAATGTTGCTGCTGTATGGGCGCAGCAAGCGGGAAGCGTGGTTTGAGTCGATCCGCTGGCGCGTCCTCCCGGCCCACCAACGGCAACGGCTCCAAGCCTCTCGACTACCCTGCCAAGCGCAAGCTCATCCATGAGCATCCACCCACGCGCGCGCCCAATCCAGGCCTGCATGGTGGGCTTCCTCCTCGCTATCGAATAGTCCCAGAATGCCTGATGCTTCGATCAGCTTTCCGCCTCGCGTAATGGTTCCGCTCGCCGCATAGCGCTCCGGTTGCAGGATGCCTTCGCCTTCCTGCTGAAGGATGGCATGCCCCCACAACGTGTACCCGTCGTAGTCGATCGTTTCCATTAGCGCACGACCCTGACGGACGCGGCGCGAGTCGTCACTCGAAGCATGTTCGCGCGTGCCTCTGGTGGATTCCAGACCTCAGCGTAGTCCGATGCGTGCGCGCCCGTGCAAGGCGTCATGATCAGAACCGTGAATCCTGTCTTTTTCAAGATTTCTCCTTTCCAGCGATTTTCTTCAGCGGCTCGTCGCAACTGTCACTATGTCCGGCACATCCAGCATCCCTACCGAAGCAGGTCGGGAATTCAGGCAAACGCAGCGAGTCAGCTGCGATGCAGTATGGCCTAGGGTCTGTTTACATATGGAACGCACGTGCGAATGCCCGCTATCGGCCGTCCCCCAAGGGGACTTCCTTCGGGGCGTCCCCCAAGGGGACTTCCTTCGGGGCGTCCCCCAAGGGGACTTCCTTCGGGGCGTCCCCCAAGGGGACTTCCTTCGGGGCGCAGGGCAAGGAGTAAGGAGCGCTGCGTGGCCGCGCCACGTGAGCGACGCACGACGCCGCCATGCGGCCGATAGCGGGCATTCCCCTGGAATGAATTTCAGAACTGGGGTGCGTTCCATATGTAAACAGACCCTAGTGTGTCATTCACCGCTTTGAATCCGTTTCGATCGCCGCGGCGCGGAAAAGACGCGTGGGCATTGAGACCTCACTTGCGGGGAGCTATCGCGGAGACTGGTCGCTCGCTCGCCGCGGTCGACGAGCGTTTCGCGCTGGTCGGCGCGGTTGAAGATGTGACATTGTATCGTCAGCCTGCGGGAGTCCTGATAGTCGCCCCCGATAGCGTCACATCCGCTGAATATGTGTGCCAATATGTGTGCCGCGAAACGAGTCGACGAAGGAACGTTTCGTGCGAGCGCTACAGCATCCCTGGTTTCCCGACGGTCAGGCGAATGCACTCTTCCCCCGACAGGGGCACGGCGCCCCGCGCCGCACAAGGTAATACGCACGCTGCCTCGTCGCAGCCCGCCCGCTCGTGGGCCGCCGATCTCGGGCCGGGGCTGGCAAGTCTCGGCTGCGATAACGATCCCAGCGGTATCGCCACATATTCACTCGCGGGCGCGTGGTACGGCTACGACCTGCTGTGGACCTGCGTGCTGTCGTTTCCGTCGATGGTCGCGTTGCAGCTGGTCTCGGCGCGTGTCGCCGCCGTCACCGGACATGGCCTGACCGCGAACATGCGCGCGCACTATTCGCCGGTGTTCTTCTATTTGGCGGTGGCGCGGTTCGTGATTGCGAACACGCTGAATATCGCCGTCAATGTGATGGCGATGGCCGCGGTCGTGCAACGCTTCACTCATGAGCCGCTTTGGTTGCTTGCCCTCGCATGCGGTTGTACGTCGATTGCGTTGCAGTGGTTCATTCCCTATGCGCGCTATGCGCAGGTGCTCAAATGGTTGATGCTGCCGATGCTCGCGTATGCCGGCGTGCTGCTGATCGTCGATGTGCCGTGGCACACGGTCGTGCTGCGCTCGCTCGTGCCGCACGTCGAGTGGAAAGAAGATTTCGTCACGATGCTGATGGCCGTGCTCGGTACGACGATGAGTCCCTATCTGCTTTTTTCGCAGGCCGAGCAGGAAGCACAGGAAGAGCATCGACAGCACGAACAGCACGCGGCGCGGGGCGATCGGCATTCGTCAGAGCAGCTTCGCCGGTTGCGCATGCAGACCTTGACGCGCACCGCGCTCTCGAGCGTGGCCGCATTGTGCATCATGATTGCGGCTGCGGCGACGCTGCATGGTGCACAGACGCGCCCCGGCGAGCCCATGGAGCTTTCCAGGGTGCTCGAGCCGCTAGTGGATGGCTACGCCGGCACACTGCTTGGGCTCGCACTGATCGGCTCAGCGCTGCTCGCACTACCTTCGCTCGGGGGTTCCGCTGCGCAAGCGGTCGCGAGTTCGTTCGACTGGCCCCACGGCCAACGGCGTGATCGGCGCATTGCTGTTCTGCTCGTTGCGCTCGCGGGGCTCGGCACGCTGCTTGGCGTTGCGCTCGGCCTATGGCACGTCGACCCTGTCAAGGCGCTGTACTGGAGCGCCATCGTCAACGGTATGACGATTACGCCCGTGCTGGTGCTTCTGGTGCTGCTGAGTGCGAAACGAGAAGCGGTCGGCGAAATCGTCGCGCACTGGTCGTTACGCGCGCTCTGCTGGCTCGCGACCCTGATCACCGGCATGGTCGTGGTCGCGCACTTCGTGCTCGAAGTGGCCGAGCGCGTGTCCTGATGAACCCCTCACGCCCGATTTGCACCGCAGACGCGCAGGCTACCTCACGCTTTTGAGATGTTCAGCGAGGCGAGCGAACATCGCGTCACACCATCGGTATGCCCGGACAGCACGATGCCACCACGCTCTCGCGGACCGTTTGTGGCGAACCGGTTCGCCTTGGTACGCTCGGCGTTATGGAACAGCTCGCTGTCCACACCTGGATCCGCGAGGTATTGCTGCACGAAGCCGATCAGTTCCAGATTGGAGTCGCGGCTGACAGTCGCGAAACCGGTCAGCCGTTCGAGCAGCGCACGGCTCGACAACTCACTCATCGCCGGGCACTCCGTAGCTCGGCGCCGCGGTTGGATTCAACGCGCGTGCGATGTAGTCCCGCATCTGCGGCCGATACGCTTGCCAAAGCGCGGCAAGTTTGCCGATCGGATCGTCGTCGGCCCAATCGACACGCAGATCGACGATCGGCCAGACCTGTGTATCGACGATCTTCAGAGCCGCCGAATGGACGGGCCCTGCTTCTCCGCCAGCCTCGACGGCCGCCTGCATCGCGTGCAGCAGACGATCGGCGAGCGCGCCCTGTGCGCTCTCGAACGCTTTCACCATCGCGTCGATCACCGGCTTGCCGGCGAGCAGATTGCCCGCTGCCACACACTGATTTCCCGCGACGGCGTGATGCACGCCGAGTGCTTCCTTGCCGGTGAACATCGCGGTTCGCCCCTCACTGTCGACCACCGTCACCTGCCGGTATTCGCTCCATTCGCTCGCGCCTAGCGCCCGTTCGAGCGCCGTATCCGCCGCGATACGCCCGCTTTCCAGCAGATCGAGAATCTGCGGCCCGAGCGCGGGCAGCGTCACGTTCTGCGTCGCCACCGCACCGACGCCCGCGCGCGCCCACGGACACCTCGCACCCACCGCAATGCTCGACGAACTGATCGCGATACCGAGCTGACCGGTCTTGCCGCAACGTCCAACGATCGAGAATGTCATGGCTAGCTCCTCACGCCTGAGATGGCTTCCAGTTGTCCGGAATCACGGCGATCACGTCGATTTCCATCAGCCATTGCGGCTGGCCGAGCGCGCTGACGCACAGCCCCGTCGAAATCGGATACACGCCCTTCAGCCACTTGCCGACTTCCTGATACACCGGCTCGCGATAACGGGGATCAGTGATGTAAGTCGTCGTCTTGACGATATGCGACAGGTCGCTGCCCGCTTCCTCGAGAAGTTGCTTGACGTTCTTCATCGCCTGCTCGGCCTGCGCGCGCGGATCGCCGAGACCGACCAGGTTGCCGTCGAAATCCGTACCGACCTGGCCGCGCACATAGACCGTATTGCCCGCGCGAACCGCCTGGCAAAGATCGTTATCGAGCGACTGGTTCGGGTACGTCTCCTTCGTATTGAACATGCGGATGCGGGTATGCGTAGGCATCAGTTCACTCCCACTTCTTTGGTCTTCGGCGCGTGCGATTCGTCGCACGCGGTATCGGTTGGATTCGCGCCGTGCACGCCGCGCGCGTCCTGCCGACGCTGCGACGCGTCGCGATACGCGAGGTATTTGCGCTGCGTGACGATGTGATCGGCGATGTGCTTTGCGTCGTGCCAGACGCCCCAGATAAACGACGACGCGCGCCGCGACAACCACGGCAAGCCGAGGAAATACACGCCCGGTTCCTTCGATACACCGCGCTGATGCTGCGGCTTGCCCTTATCGTCGAATGCGTTCACGTGCAGCCAGCTGAAATCGACGGCATAGCCGGTGGCCCAAATGATCGTGCTCACACCCGCCTTCTTCAGATCCAGTTCCGGGAGCGGATGCGTCACGCACTCCGGGTCTGGTGGAATCAGGCGTGCGTCGGGGTCTTCCGGCAGGTCCACGCCGTTGCGCTCGACGTAGTCGTCGGCCGCGTCCAGTAGCGACATCAGGTTTTCGTCGCCACGCTTCAGATTGGCGGCGAGGTCCTGTTCGAAGGTCGCGACGCCATTCGCGAACGATTTCGTCGTGCCGACCAGCGTCATGCCCTGATGAGCGAGCCTGCGAAAATCGATGGTCTGGCCGCCGTACGCGCCGCTGACGGCAATGGTCACATGCTCGCGTCCCGGCACGGCGACTTCCTTGTCCCATTCGCCGAGTACACCCAGCCACCAGCAGAAATCGCGACCGCGATAGGCGCGCGGCGGACGGTCATGCGCACCGACGGACAGATAAACCTTGCGGCCCGCGCGTTGCAGTTCGTCCGCGATCTGCACGCCGGACGACCCCGCGCCAACCACGAGCACCGCGCCTTCGGGCAGCTGCGCCGGGTTCCGATAGTGGGCCGAATGAAGCTGCGTGAGCTCGACGTCCTGTGGCGCGATGGGGGGAATGACGGGCCGCTGGAACGGCCCCGTCGCAACGACCACGCGACAGGCTTCGATCGTGCCATCGGACGTTGCGACCGTAAATCCTGCCCGGCCCTTCAGACGCTCGACGCTCGTGACTTCGACGCCCGTGCGGATCGGCGCATCGAATTTGCGCGCATAGGCCTCGAAGTAATCGGCGACCTGATCCTTGGCGGCGAACCCATCAGGATCGAGTCCTTCGAACTCCATATTAGGGAAGCGGTCGTGCCAGGCGGGACCATTGGCGACCAGTGAATCCCAGCGGCAGGTACGCCAGCGTTCGGCAATGCGGTCGCGCTCCAGCACGAGATGGGGTACGCCGAGTTTGCTCAGGTGTTCGCTCATTGCCACGCCAGCCTGACCCGCGCCTATGACCAGCGTGTCGATCGACAATTTTTCAGCCGACATGGCCTTCTCCTTCTGAAAAGCGCTCTGGATTCAGGTCACACTCTCTCTTCGGTCGGACAGAATGTACGCCGCGCGGCGGGCAACAAAAACTATATTTTAAAAATGCTTTGCATCGTTTTTCGCTATGCAATCGACAATTGGCGAGCGACAATCGGTTCGACCGAACACGGAGCAACTGATGGACGGCAACTCGATACGCTACTCGTTGCGTCAGCTCAGGTATTTTGTCGTCACGGCCGAGACGCTTTCGTTCACCGCCGCGGCAAAGCGTCTGCACATTTCGCAGCCGTCTATCTCGACGTCGCTCGCGGATCTGGAGGAATCGTTCGGCGTCCAACTGTTCATCCGCCATCACGCCAGCGGGCTGTCGCTCACGCAACCGGGCCGCGATCTGCTCGGCCACGCTCGCAATCTGCTTCAGAACGCCGAAGAATTGCAGCTGACCGCGAAGGAAATCGACGGCGGCATGTCGGGCTCCATCTCGCTGGGCTGCATGGTGTCACTGGCCCCGCCGCTGATGCCAGGCATCATCAGCCGCTTCGTGCGGGACTATCCGGCGGTCACCTTCCGTACGACGGAAGCGCATCAGGACACGCTTTTGAGCGGCCTGCGCGACGGCTCGCTCGATATCGCGCTGACCTACAGCCTCGATATCGCCGATGGAATCGCGTTTACCCCGCTGCTTTCGCTGCCACCGTATGTCATCCTGCCTAAAACACACAGGCTTGCACGGGCCCGCAAAGTGTCGCTGGCCGATCTGCTGCCCGAGCCCTATGTGATGCTGGACCTTCCGCATAGCCGCGAGTACTTCTCCGCGCTGTTCGACGCAGTCGGCAGCCGCCCTACCGCGGCTTTCCGGTCGTCACAGCCTGAAGTGGTGCGTGGCATGGTCGCCAACGGCTTGGGTTACAGCATACTCAACTTCCCGCTGAAGTCGACCCGAACAGTGGACGGCGAAGACTTCGTGATTAAACATTTCAAGGAAAGCGTCAATGCGACGACGCTTGGCATCGCACTATCGGGCGCCGTCAAGCCGCGCGAGGTTGTGAAGCGCTTCTCGGCATTCTGTGAAACGTACATTCGGCGCCTCCACATCGGTTAGCGGCCCGGAAAGCCTCTCGGCATAGACTTGAGCTATGCACTGCATGCAAAAACAATATTTTACCTAGCAATTTGGATTGTTAGATTGGTGCTCATCGGATGCACACACTGATGGGGGGCCCCCTATGTCAGCCATTCTTCAGTCGACGGACGCTGAGCTCGACATCGTTCGCGCCCTGCGCGAGAACTGCGAGCGTCCGTTCGGGGATGCACACGCAATGCCGCCGGCCGTCTACACGTCGGAGGCGTTTCTCGCGCTCGAACGGCGCGACGTGTTTCGCAACGAGTGGTTGTGCGTGGGCCGTGCGAGCGCGCTCGCACAGAGCGGCGACTATCTGACCGCGCAAATCGACGACCAGCCGGTGTTCGTGCTGCGCGATGCGAGCGGTGCGTTGCGCGCATTCTCGAATGTTTGCCTGCACCGGATGTCGGTATTGCTTGAAGGGCGCGGCAACGTGCGCCGGATCGTGTGCCCCTATCACGCATGGAACTACACGCTCGATGGTTCGCTCGTGGGCGCGCCGTTGATGGATCGGCAGCCGGGCTTTTGCAAGGAACAATACAAGCTGCCTGCCGTGCGCTGCGAGACGTGGCAAGGCTGGATCTACGTAACGCTCAACGCGCACGCGCCTTCGGTGGAATCACATTTGTCCGGGCTGACGAAGCTGATCGAGCCGTACGGCATGAGCAACTACGTCGAGACCTTCCACGAAGAGCACGTGTGGGACACCAACTGGAAGATCCTCGCGGAAAATTTCATGGAGAGCTACCACCTGCCGATGCTGCATCGCGCAACGGTCGGGCCGCACTCGAAGCTCGAAGAAATGGAATGTCCGCCGGGCTTGCCCGCGTTCAACTATCACTGGATCACCAAGGAAGCATCGCTGCCGATCGGCAACGCGCATCCCGCCAACACGCGCCTGCAAGGGCACTGGCGCCGTACCACCGCGCTGCTGGCGATCTACCCGACACACCTGATCACGCTGACGCCCGGCTACTTCTGGTATCTGATCCTGCAGCCGCGGGGCGTCGGCCGCGTGCATATCCGCTTCGGCGGAGGCCTCGCACCGGATTTCGTCGACGATCCGCGGGCCGCCGATTACATGGCTACGCTGAAGACGCTGCTCGACGAAGTCAACGCCGAGGACCGGCGCGGCGTCGAGGCCGTGTTTCGCGGCGTGCACGCGCCACTCGCGAAGCCTGGCCATCTGAGCCCTCTGGAACGCCCGAATTACGACTTCGCCCGCTATCTGGCGGGACGCCTGGGCGCGAAGTGATTTGCCGCCCCACGTGGACCGCCAACACTCTGCCGAGTTACTCATGTCAAGCCAACCATTTATTTCGTTCGACGGCGTCAGCAAGTCATACGACGGCGTGCATAGCGTCGTCGAGGGACTCGATCTCGATGTCGCGCACGGTGAATTCGTTTCGCTGCTCGGTCCGTCCGGTTCCGGCAAGACCACGACACTGATGATGCTCGCGGGATTCGAAGCGCCGACGCGCGGCGAGATCCGCCTCGCCGGCAAGCGTCTGGACGACAAGCCACCGCATCGGCGCGATATCGGCATGGTGTTTCAGAACTATGCGCTGTTCCCGCACATGACGATTGCCGAGAACGTCGCGTTTCCGCTGTCGGTGCGCAAGATAAGCCGTAGCGAACAGAAAACGCGCGTGACGCGCGTGCTGGACATGGTGGAGTTATCGCATCTGGCGGCACGGCGTCCGTCGCAACTGTCCGGTGGCCAGCAGCAGCGCGTTGCACTTGCCCGCGCGCTGGTTTTCGAGCCGAGCGTGGTGCTGATGGACGAGCCGCTCGGCGCGCTCGACAAACGCCTGCGTGAAACCATGCAATACGAAATCATGCGGCTGCATCGCGAACTGTCGCTGACGATCGTCTACGTGACCCACGACCAGAACGAAGCGTTGACGATGTCGGACCGCGTCGCCGTGTTTTCCGACGGACGCATCCAGCAGGCCGCCGCACCGACCGAACTCTACGAAAACGCGGCGAATGCGTTCGTTGCCAATTTCGTCGGCGAGAACAATGGACTGACCGGTCGCGTCGATTCCTACGGGACGGAATGGGCTGCGATGCAGCTCGCCGACGGCAGCACCGTGTGCGGACGCCCAGGCGTCGGGCTCGCGTCAGGCGACACGGCGGTGCTGGCGCTACGTCCCGAGCGCGCGCACATCGCCGCGACGCCGGACGCTTTGCAGGAAGCGACACGGCAGAACATGAACATCGTGCACGCGCTTGTCGAGGAACTCGTTTACTGCGGCGATCATCATCGCGTGCATCTGAAGCTCGGCCATGGCGAAAGCATGGTCGTCAAGCTGCCGAACACACAGCACCATGACCTGCCCGCGCTCGGCCGTCAGACCGCCGTGACCTGGCGACGCGACGACTGCAAGGTGCTGCCAGCAATGGCGGCCGCGCCGCAATCCGCCGCCGCGTCCGGCGGCGTCGACTATTCCACCGTTTCCGTTCCCTCGTCCGCCTCGCCACTTATCGCAGGAGCCAACTAGAAATGAAAACCACACTCTCGTCCTTCCGGACCACCATCGCGGCGTGCGCGCTCGGGGTGTTTGCCACGGCCACGGTTCACGCGGCCGAAACGATTTCCGTCGTCACCTTTGGCGGTGCGTATGAAGCTGCCGCGAAAAAGGCATGGTTCGAACCGTTCACTGCGAAAACCGGCGACCAGTTCTCCACCGAGTCCTACGATGGCGGCCTCGCCAAGCTGCAAGCGATGGAACAGTCGAAGAACCCGACCTGGGATCTGATCGACCTCGAAACCAACGACGAGATCACCGCGTGCGACGAAGGCCTCATCGCCAAGTTCGACAAGAAGTTGCTCGGCAACACCAGTGACTTCCTGCCGGGCTCGATCAGTGATTGCGCCGTCGCGGCGATGGTATGGTCCACCGTCTATGCGTATGACACCAGCAAGCTGAAATCTGCGCCGACCACCATCAACGATTTCTTCGACCTCAACAAGTACCCGGGCAAGCGCGGCATGCGCAAGTCGCCGAAGGTCGCGATGGAATGGGCCTTAATCGCCGATGGCGTTGCACCCAAGGACGTGTACAAGATCCTCTCCACGCCGGCTGGCGTCGATCGCGCGTTCAAGAAGCTCGACACCATCAAGCCGAGCATCGTCTGGTGGGAGGCGGGTGCGCAGGCGCCGCAACTGCTCGCCGACGGCGCGGTCGTGATGACGCAGGCGTACAACGGCCGCATCGACGACGCCGTGCACAAGGACAAGAAGCCCTTCAAGATCGTCTGGGATGCACAGGTGTACGACTACGAATGGTGGGCCGTGGTCAACGGCGCGAAGCATGCCGACGCGGCGCGGAAGTTCATCGTCGCATCCTCGACACCGCAGGCCTATGCGGACCTGTCGAAGTACATCGCGTACGCGCCGCCGCGCAAGGACGCCATTCCGCTGATCGACAAGGCGCGTCTGAACGATCTGCCGACAGCGCCGGAGAACTTCAAACGCCCGCTGCAAATCAACGCGACGTTCTGGGCCGACAACGCGGATGCGATCAACAAGCGGTTCCAGAACTGGCTGGCGCAGTAGCGCCAGATCGAACGAACGTCACCCGGGAGATCGAGCACGATGAACACGCAGCTGCCGTCCACCGCCCCTTTTGGCCGCGGCCCGCAGGCCGCGAACCGCGAGTCGTTTCGCGCCGCGCGCCGCAAGGCCGCGATGCGCGCGTTGCTGCTGGCTTTGCCGTTGCTCATCTTTCTGCTGGTGACGTTCGTCGCGCCGATCGCGAGCCTGCTCGCGCGCAGCGTGCGAAACCCTGAAGTGCGCGCCGGCATGCCGCAATTGAGCACGGCGCTGGCCGGATGGGACGGTGCGGGCGTACCCGGCGAACCGGCCTTTGCCGCACTCGCGCACGACCTGAAGGACGCCAGCGAATCCGGCCAGCTCGGCAATATCGCGCGACGCATGAACTTCTCTCAACCAGAGTTCCGCAGCCTGCTGTTCAAGACAGCGCGTGCCACACGTTCGCAAACGCCCGCGCAATGGAAGCCCGCCCTGATCGATCTGGATGAACACTGGAACACACCGGAAACCTGGCGGCTCCTCAAGCGTGCGTCGATCTCGCCCACGCCCGACTATTTGCTGAACGCCGTCGACGCGCAAGTCGCGCCCGATGGCTCGGTGACGTCCGTCGCGGCGGACAGCGCCATCTTCCGCGCGGCCTTCGGACGCACGGTCACGATCAGTGCGACGGTCACGCTGCTGTGCCTGGTGCTGGGTTATCCCGTGGCGTATCTGCTCGCGACATTGCCGGAGAACCAGAGCAACCGGCTGATCCTCTTCGTGATCGTACCGTTCTGGACATCGCTGCTGGTGCGGACCACCGCGTGGTATGTGCTGCTGCAACCGGGTGGTGTGATCAACAGCGCGTTGCTCCGCTTTGGGCTCATCAATCATCCGTTGTCGCTGATTTTCAATCGCACGGGTGTGTTGATCGGCATGACGCACATCCTGCTGCCATACATGATCCTCGCGATCTTTTCGGTGATGAAAGGTGTCCCGCCCGTGTACATGCGGGCGGCGAAATCCCTCGGCGCGCATCCGGCTGTGGCCTTCGTGCGAGTGTATATTCCGCAAACGCTGCCGGGTGTCGGCGCGGGATGTTTTCTCGTGTTCGTGCTCGCGCTCGGTTATTACATCACCCCCGCCCTGCTAGGCGGCGCCGGCGACGAAATGATCAGCCAGCTGATCGCGTCGCAGACCAACGATCAGCTCAACTGGGGACTCGCGGGTGCGTTGTCGTGCTATCTGATCGCATTCACGGCGGTGTTCTATTTCATCTTCAACCGGCTGGTCGGTATCGACCGCTTGCGCTTCGGCTAACGCGCCGCGCAACCGACGCTAATGGGTTGTCGCTCCTTCGTATGGTTGATCAACAGGCAGACTCAGATGAAAGACGGACGAACCCGGCTACTCTCGGAACGCATCGCGGGCGCGGGACTACGTGTGCATTGCGCGCTCATTTTCTTTTTCCTCGTCGCGCCGATCCTCGCGATCGTGCCGCTGTCGTTCAACTCCGGCTCATTCTTCTCGTACCCGATGCAGGGCTTCTCGCTGCGCTGGTACGCGCAGGCGCTGAGTTCGCCGGACTGGCAACGCGCGTTGGCGAACAGCATCGGCATCGGCGCTGCGTCGACGCTGATCGCGACGGTGCTCGGCACGCTCGCCGCGCTCGGCTTGAGCCGCACGCAGTTTCCTTACCGCTCGATCATCATGCCGATCATCGTGTCGCCGATGATCGTGCCTATCGTTGTCGTCGCGGCAGGGTTTTATCTGGTCTTTTCGCCGCTCGGCCTGGTCAATTCGTATCTCGGCGTCGTGCTTGCGCATGCCGCGCTCGGTACGCCCTTCGTGGTGATCACCGTGACGGCTTCGCTGCTGTCGTTCGATCAAAGCCTGCTTCGCGCTGCGTCGGGGCTGGGCGCGCAGCCGTGGGTCGCGTTTCGTCGCGTCACGCTCCCGCTGATCACGCCCGCCGTCGCAACGGGCAGTGTGTTCGCATTCGCGACGTCGTTCGACGAAGTGATCGTCATTCTGTTCATTGGCGGCCCCGAGCAGCGCACCGTGCCGCGGCAGATGTGGAGTGGCATCCGTGACCAGATCGACCCGTCGATCCTTGCCGTGGCCACACTGCTGATGGCGTTCGCCATCGCCCTGTTCGCCTGCATGAACTGGTTGCGCAAGCGCGCAGCGGCGGCCAGCCGCTCGTTTGGCTGAGCCGACCCTTGGCGCGGTCCGTCCTTGGCTGTTAGTTGCGCTTTTAAAAAGAAAAATATTGAGCGCCTGACTGTGTGGCGATATGCTTCGCATCGCCGCTCAACCACATGCAACGACCGAGGGTCGCGAAGGAAACGACAAAATGCGATTGCGACGCATCACCGCACGACGCTCACCAGTGCATGGCATGGGACTGTTTGCCCTGCAGCCGATCGCCCCGGGCGAACGGGTGATCGAGTACAAGGGGGAAGTGACCAGCTGGCGGCGCGCCGCCGCCCGTCAGCGAGCCGACGCGGGCCACACGTTCGTGTTTGGGCTGTCCAGCGGACGAGTGATCGACGGCAGCCGCGGCGGCAACAGCGCCCGCTTTCTGAACCATGCGTGCGCCCCCAACTGCGAGGCCATCGAGACGGGCGACCGGGTGTTCATTCATGCGCTCGCCACGATCGCACCCGGGGAGGAGCTTTTCATCAATTACGGTCTGTCAGTGGACGGCGCGGTCACCGACGACATTCGTGCCCAGTACGCGTGTCATTGCGGCGCGCCGGCATGTCGTCGAACCATGCTGGGAAATGACGGACAGTCGTCGTAGTCCTGCCGCCGCGCAGACGCTTCGATGAGCGATTCCTGCGGCGGTTCAGCCGACGCGCCTGCCGCGTCCGTGGTGCGCGTCGATGTCTGGAACATGGCCTCGGCGTCGATCGCCGCATGGTCGCCCCGTCGCGCTGCGTCGCATTTCAAGGTACAACGTCACAGCGCAAACAGCCGCCCAAGATGAGGCTCGCAATCTCCCACGCCGGCGAGCCGCAACGCGTGCCACGCCATCGCGTAGTTGCTCGATATCACCGGCTTGCCGATCGCCGCCTCTAGCTCCGGAATCAACCCGGCGATGCGCAAGCTCGTGCACGATACGAAAATCGCGTCCACGTCACGATTGCGCGCAAGTCGCTCAACACCAGTTCGCAACGACGCCGCATCGATCCGCGCCACTTCGTTATCGTTCGCATGCTCGAACGACGCCATGCGCGTAATGCCGTGACCACGCGACTCGATATAGTCGCGCATGTATTCGTTGATCGAACGCACATAGGGAGTAAGCAGGGCCGTACGTTGGACGCCTAGTGCGCGAAGCGCCGCCAGCGCCGCGGTGATCGGCGTAGTGCACGCGGCGTCCGCACGCGCTTCGCGAATCCGCGCGAACACCTTTTCCTCCCCAATCACCATCGACGCGGACGTGCAGCCAAACGCCACCACATCGATACGCTCGGCCGGACGGATCAGCGCGACCGCCGGTGCAATGCGGTCCTCCATTTCCGCTAGCCGTTCGGGCGTGATATCCGCCGAGTTATACACACGGCTTTCGTAGAACGCCACGCCGTCCTGCGTCAGCAAGCCCCGCCACTCATGCTCGATCGTATGATCGGTGGCGAGCACCACGAGCCCAATCGCGGCACGACGGCAGACGCCGTCGTCCAGCGTGAAATCGAGCTTCGTGTACACGTCGTCATGCCGTGCAATCGCACTCATTTCGGAGTCGTCCTGTCATGTCGCGTTCGCCGCTCGCGAGTCTCTGTCGTCACTGCCTCTTAAAGGTAGGGGATTGCCGGCGCCTTTGTGTAATGGTTTATACGCAAATACCCTATACCGTCCCAACGCACACCGGCTTCTATCATGAAAGAAGCGCTTTAGTGTCAGCGCTCCGGTGAAACCAGCAGTCACGCCGTTGACCTGGTGGGTATGAATCACACGCAATCGCCCCATTTCCGTCCGCTTTCCGATGTCACCGGTATACCCGTGCGGCGGATCGTCCGATCCCTCTCACAATAAGGAGTCTCTAACATGTTTGCTCTGACGATTGGCTGGTCCGGTGCAAGGCGGGGCTCGCGGCAAACGGCCTTTGCGGGCATGGCGGCCGCCGTGGCCCTGCTTGTCGGCATGGCTCCCGGTTCGGCGCTAAGCCAGGGCGCCACCATCAAGATCGGCGTGCCCGTCCCGCTGTCGGGCAGCAGTGCCAATGCCGGCACGGATATTGTCAATGGCGCGAAGCTCGCCGCCGCCAGAATCAACGCGGCCGGTGGCGTGCTCGGCAAGCAGATCGAGCTGGTGCCCGAGGACGACGCCTGTGATGCGCAGACCGCGGTGCAGGCGGCACAGAAACTCGTCGATGCGGGCGTTGTCGCGGTAGCGGGCGGATATTGCTCAAGCGCGGCGCTGCCGGAATCGACAACTTTTCATCGCGCCGGGATTCCCTACGTGCTGGATGCGTCGACGAATCCGCAACTGACCGAGATGGGGTACGACAACGTGTTCCGCACGATCGGCCGTGACGACCAGCAGGGCCCATTCGCGGCAAGCTTCATGAAAGACGTTCTGCACGCGAAGCGCGTGGCGGTGATCGACGACAACACGACCTATTCCAAAGGCCTCGCCCAGAACACCGTGCAAGCCCTGAAGAAGGACGGTGTCGATGTCGTGTACGCCAATTCGATCACCCCCGGACAGATGGACTATTCACCGACGCTCACGCGGGTCTCCTCACTGAAGCCTGACGTGATCTACTACACAGGCTATTTCTCCGAAGCCGGCCTGCTGGTCAAGGAGGCGCGGCAACTGGGTCTGAAAATGACCTTCATGGGCGGCGACGCCACCAATGACCCCACCCTGATGAAGACAGCCGGTCCCGCCGCCGACGGCATGATCATCACGACAGCACCGCTTGCGCAGTTCCTGAGCGGCGCGCACGCCTACGTCGATGACTATACGAAGGCTTACGGGCAAGCGCCGGGACCGTACTCGGTCTATGAATACGATGCTGTCGGGGTCACGGCGAAAGCCATCGCGGACGCGAAATCGGCACAGCCTGCCGCGATCACGGCTGCTCTGCACAAGATCTCGAACTACCCGGGCGCGACCGGAACGATTGCCTTCAATTCGAAGGGGGACCGCAGTAAAGCTGTGTACATCACCATCATCGTGCACAACGACAACTTCGAGCCCTACCAGAGGCAGGATGCGAGCGGACATTGGGTGGCGATGAAGTAGGCGTCATTACGCGCGCGCCCCCGTCATGAGCGACTTCTTCCAGTTCGTCATCGAAGGGCTGACGACCGGCTCGTTCTACGCGCTCGTCGCCCTCGGCTACACGATGGTCTACGGAATCATCCGGCTGATCAACTTCGCTCATGGCGACCTGTTCATGGTCGGCGCGTTCATCGGCTGGACTGGTCTGATGGTGCTTGCATCCGCGCATCTGCCGCTCGCCCTGGCGCTGCTGATCGCCCTTGTGGCCGCCATGACGGTCACAGGCGCGCTCGGCCTGCTGATCGAGCGGCTCGCGTATCAGCCGTTGCTGCGCGCGCCGCGGCTGTCGATTCTGATTACGGCGCTGGGCGTCTCGCTGGCGCTGCAAAATGGGGTGCTGCTGATCTACGGAGCGGGCTTTCGCACCTATCCGCACGTGCTGAGCCAGGCCGGCTTCGAACTCCACGGCGTGCAGATCACCTTCGCGCAGATCGGCATCATCGTGACGAGCCTGGCCCTGATGCTGGCACTGTATTTCTTCGTTCACCACACTTTCCTCGGCACCGCGATGCGCGCGCTGGCAATCGATCAGGACGCCGCGCGTCTGATGGGCATCGACGTCGAACGCCTGATCCAGCTCACCTTTCTGCTCGGGTCGGTGCTGGCCGCCGTGGCGGGCGTCATGGAAGGTCTTTACTACACGCAGATCAATTTCTTCATGGGCTTCGTGCTAGGCCTGCGCGCGTTCACCGCCGCCGTGCTCGGCGGCATCGGCAACATCCCGGGCGCGATGGCGGGCGGCATCCTGATTGGCCTGCTCGAAGCCTTCGGCGCGGGCTATGTCTCTTCGCAGTGGACCGACGTGTTCGTCTTCGGCGTGCTGATCGCCGTGCTCGTGATCAAGCCGACCGGGCTGTTCGGCGAACGCGTTGTCGAGAGAATGTAGTCCATGAGCGCCAGTCAGGCTTCCGCGCGTTGGGCCAGGCCTGTCGGCGGTGCGCTGCTGGCCGCCGCCGTGGCGCTGCCCGCTGTCGTCAGCAACTATGTCGTCGATGTCGGCCTGACCATCGTCACCTATTCGATCCTGGGTCTTGGGCTGAACATCGTAGTCGGTTACGCCGGATTGCTCGATCTGGGCTACGCGGCCTTCTTCGCGATCGGCGCATACACGACGGCATTGCTGGAAACCCTGCTGCACTTCTCGTTCTGGGAGACGCTGCCGTTCAGTCTGGCGTTCGCCGGGGTATCGGGCATCGTCATCGGCTATCCCACCCTGCGCCTGCGCAGCGACTATCTGGCGATCGTCACGCTGGGGTTCGGCGAAATCACGCGTATCGTCGCCACCAACCTCGACATCACGGGCGGCCCGAACGGCATCTTCGGCATCGCGAGCCCGAGCCTGTTCGGTTTCGAGATCAGTTCGCCGCTAGCGCTCTACGAACTGGGCATGGCGTTCCTCGTGCTGGTGCTCGGGTTCGCCATCCGGCTCGGCCAGTCGCGGCTGGGCCGCGCCTGGACCAGCATCCGCGAGGACGAGGCAGCTGCCGAGGCCGTCGGCGTGCCGACGCTGCGCGTCAAGCTGCTCGCCTATGTGATGGGCGCGCTGATCGGCGGGCTCGGCGGCAGCCTGTTCGCCGCCCGCTTCGGCACCATCGATCCGACCGGCTTCACCTATCTGCAGTCCGTCACGATCCTGATTGTCGTCGTGCTCGGCGGCCGGGGCAGCATTCCCGGTGTGCTCCTCGGCGCCATCATCGTCGCCGGCCTGCCGGAGATTCTGCGTTTTCTCAACCTCTGGCGCATCTTCGCTTTCGCGATCGGGCTCGTGATCCTGATGCTGTTAAGGCCACAGGGGTTGTGGCCAGCGCCGTTGCGCCGCGTCGCGCCGGCGCGCAAGGGCGCTGACGCCGATCGCGTGGCTGTGCCCGATCACGCCGTCACCTATGAGATCCTGCTGGAGGTGCGCGACATGCAGCGGCGCTTCGGTGGCGTGCTGGCGGTCGGCGGTGTCAGCTTCATGGTGCGAAGCGGCGAAATCGTGAGCCTGATCGGTCCGAACGGCGCCGGCAAGACCACCGTGTTCAACTGCCTGACCGGCGTCATCCGCCCGACTGGCGGCCAGATCGTCTGGTGCGGGGAACGGCTTGCCGGCGGCGCGCCTCATCGCATCGTCCATCAAGGCATGGCGCGCACCTTCCAGGGCATCCGCCTGTTCGGCCACATGACGGCCTTCGAAAACGTCCTGACCGGCATGGACCATCGGCTTCGGACACCGCTCGCAGCCGAGCTTCTGGCGTTGCCGTCCGCGCGCGCCGAGGCGGCGGACCATTCCACCGAGGGCCTGCGCTGGCTCGCCTTCGTCGGTCTTGCCGGCAGGGCGGGCGAGCGCGCCGCCGATCTGCCCTACGGCGACCAACGCAGGCTGGAGATCGCCCGTGCGCTCGCCAGCAGCCCTCGCCTGCTGCTGCTCGACGAGCCGGCTGCAGGCATGAACCCGACCGAGAAACGCGCGCTGATGGAACTGATCCGGCGCATCCGGGATCATGGCGTGACGGTGCTGCTGATCGAGCACGACATGATGCTGGTGATGGGCGTGTCGGACCGGATCATCGTGATGGACCACGGCGTCATCATCGCCGAGGGCCAGCCCGCCGCGATCCAGGCGGACCCGCGGGTGATCGATGCCTATCTCGGCACAGCCGGAAAGGACGAGGCGAGCGACGATACTGCCGGGGAGAAATCGCTGTGGGACTCCTAGAAATCCGCGATCTGCGTGTGAGCTATGGGACTGTCGAAGTGCTGCACGGCATCTCGCTGGACGTCGCGGAGGGCGAGATCGTCGCGTTGCTCGGCAGCAACGGCGCGGGAAAAACGACCACGCTGCGGGCGATTTCCGGATTGATCCGGCCGCGCGCGGGCGACATTGCGATGGCTGGCCAGCGCCTGACGGGCTTGCGCGCACACCAGATCGTGGCGCTGGGTCTGGGTCATGTGCCCGAGGGGCGGCGCATTTTCGGCGCGCTGACGGTGGAGGAAAATCTGCATCTCGGCGGCTATCTGATCCGGCGCGACAGTGCGGCATTGCAACAGCGAAGGGATCAGCTCTATGCGGCTTTCCCCCGGCTCGGCGAGCGACGCAGCCAGCTGGCTGGCACGCTCAGCGGCGGCGAACAGCAGATGCTGGCGATTGCCCGAGCCTTGATGCTGCGCCCGCGTATCGTGGTGCTGGACGAACCGTCGATGGGACTCGCGCCGAAGCTGGTCCGCGCGATCTTCGGCATGATCGCCGACATCTGCCGCGAAGGCACCTCGATTCTCCTCGTCGAGCAGAACGCCCGCCAGGCGCTGCGGATCGCTCATCGGGCTTACGTGCTGGAAAGCGGGCACATTGCGCTTGCGGGGTCCGCCCGCGAGCTGGCTCAGGATAGCCGGGTCCGCTCTGCCTATCTGGGCGGCAGTGCCATCTCGGCAGAGTAACCCGCCAACTGGGCAATCGACCTTGGCTGAAACGGGTCAGACGTAATGGAGGCAAAACATGTCGGAGATCGATAAGGAAAAGGTCGTTGCAGTGCTGCGTCGCCCGAGCGATGACGACGCCGCCTCGTCGCGGCACGGCGCCGGCCTGAGTTCGACGGAGCATGCATCATGCTGAATTATCCTGCTGCCTATCAGTCCACCAAAGGCTCAGCGCTCGACGTCGACAAGACGTTCTATCAGCGCATCGCCTCACAGCGCGACACCCGCACGCTGGTCGAATCGATCGTCGTGCCGATCCGCTCGGGGCAAGCGTGGACCGTGCCGGCCGGCCACGTGTTTCGCATTGTCACGATCGAAGGCCCGCAGGTTGCCGACCTGAACATGTGGAACCGGCACAACCCGCGCGAGCGCATGTGGGCGGCGCGCACGCGCCAGTTGCAGCAGGCGCACGTGAGCACGTTCGACCGTCTGTGGTCGACGCTGCCATTCCTGCGTCCGATGGTGACCATCACGGACGACAGTCTCGCAGGCTACGGCGTCGACGAGCACGGCGGCCGTGTCCACGATCTGCTCGGCACGCGCTGCGACCCCTACGTGAACCGCATGCTGACCGGCGAGGATTTTCATTTTCACTGCCACTCCAACCTGACGCGCGCCATCGCCCCGTATGGATTGACTGAGTACGACGTCCACGACGTGCTCAACGTGTTCCAGTGCACCGGCCTCAATCTCGAAGACAAATACTTCATGAAGGCGTGTCCGGCAAAGAAAGGCGATTACCTCGAATTCTTCGCGGAGATCGACTTGCTGTGCGCGCTGTCGACCTGTCCGGGCGGCGATCTGTCAGTGCCGATGTGGGGACCCGACGCGCGCGATCCGCTGGAAGTGTGCCGGCCGCTTGGCGTCGAGGTCTGGCAACTCGCGCCACGGATGCTGGATGGGTGGACGCCGCCGGCCGTGGCTGCCTACAAAGGGCAGCACGGAATGGTGCTGAATCAGCCGCAATGGAAGTGAGACTGCTGCCTCCTGTCCAGCAGGAATCGAGGGTGGCGCAGCACAAAAGCCGGAGCGAGACCGCGCTGCCTTGAATGCCCGCCGGCCCCCTTGTATCTGAGGACATCATGAAAGTTGTCGTGCTCGGTGGCGGGGTAGTCGGTGTGACAACCGCGTACCAGTTGCAGAAGGATGGCCATGAGGTCGTGATCGTCGAGCGGCAGCCTTTAGTCGCATCGGAAACCAGTTGGGGTAACGCGGGCATGATCGCGCCCGGGCATTCCTTTGTCTGGTCCTCGCCCAAAGCGCCGATGATTCTGCTCAAATCGCTGGTGCTGAAAGATCAGGCGTTGCGCTTCAAGTTCTCGGCGGATCCCAGGCTTTACAGCTGGTCGTGGCGTTTCCTGATGGAATGCACCTCAGAGAAGGCACGCCGCAATACCCTGCTCAAGCATCGGCTTGCCGCGTACTCGCAACGCGTGCTACAGAATGTGATCGCCGAGGACGCCATTGAGTACGATCGAAATGACCGCGGAATTCTGTATTTTCATCGGACTCAGGAAGCGCAGGATCGCGGAGTCGAACACATGAAGCTGCTGGAATCCGATGGGCAAGTCATCAGGGTTCTCAGCCGCGATCAGGTCGTCGCACTCGACCCGTCGCTGGCTTCGGCAAAAGACAGGATAGCGGGTGCCATTTACTGCCCGACCGATGAGACCGGAGACCCTGCGAAGTTCACCCGCGCCCTTGCGGAAAAGATTGTCGCGCGTGGCGGTACGCTTCTGACGCACACCACCATCGACGGCTTCGAAACCGCTGGGCAGGACGTGGTGGGCATAAGAACGAGTCGAGGCCTTGTAAAAGCCGACGCGTATGTGCTCGCCCTTGGCCCCTATAGTCCGGTTCTTGGCCGACAGATCGGCATCGATCTTCCGATCTATCCGATCAAGGGATACTCCCTCACGATTCCGATCGATGGCCGGCCCATGCCACCCTCCGTTGCAGTGGTCGACGAGCACAACCTGGTCGCAGTCTCGCGCTTCGGCGACCGGATCCGGGTCACCGCAACGGCGGAGTTTGCCGGCTACGACACGAGCCATAAGCCTTCTGATTTTGCGTTTATGAAAAGCGTGACACAAGAACTCTACCCGGCCGGCGCCAACTACGATCGCGCCGAAATGTGGGCCGGTCTCAGGCCGATGACGCCGACGAACCTGCCGTTTCTTGGGCGCAGGAAGTATCGCAATCTTTATCTGAATACCGGTCACGGTCATATCGGCTGGACCATGTCACACGGATCGGCTCGAATCACGGCCGACCTGATCGCGGGACGAACCCCGGCGATTCCGATGGTGGGGCTGCTTTGCGACTGATGGCGACGCGTTTTGCAGCCAAAACAGGGGGCCCCAGCCGAACGATGCCAGCAAACTATTGCATCGACCGGTCGAATCCGCCGCACATGCCCCGTCGGTACACGTCGCGCTCAAGGAATTGCGACTTCGGGACGCGTTATCGCGCGTCGGTCGCGGTGTGTGACGGCATTGAAGTATCGGGAGACATTCTCGACTTTTGCATCTTGGCCGAGCGCGATAGCGGCCTGTCACGCGCAGTTTTTCGCCATCAGATCCACTGGAACGCTGGCGACGGTTGTGCGGCTCGTGTCGGGGTTGCTACGATCCACGCCCAGCTCAGAGCTTCCTCAAGCGCATCTGCAATTGCGGCCGAGTTGAGCGCCGCGTCAAGAGAATCGAATCTTCGGCTCGACCACACGGGTCAATTGTCGCCGCGAACGTCCTTCATCAAAGCCTTCTTAATTTGATCGGGCGCCATGGGTTGCCGGGCAGTCTGTCAGGATCGCACTCTCCCTACGTAAGCTCATATTACGATGCCGGGCCAAAAACGCTGCCCGGTACGGCGGCACACAGACCAAAAGGTTCAATGTCGACCCAGCTTTCGAATCCCACGTCGCTCGCCTCAGCCTCCGTCAAACCTGCCGCCGCGCGCATCGCATCACTCGGCTGGCTGCTCCCCTTCCACGCGCTGGTCTGGACGCTGGCCGCCTGGCTCGCGCGCGGCAATCTCGACATCCAGGGCGACATGGTCGAGACCTATGTCTGGGGCATCGAGTGGCAGGCCGGTTACGCGAAGCACCCGCCGCTTTCGTCGTGGGTCGCAGCGGCCTGGTTCAGCGTGTTCCCGCACACCGATCTCGCGTATTTCGCGCTGTCGGCGGTGAACGTGCTGGTCGGCCTGGCCGGGATCGTCGCGCTCGCCGGACGCTTCGTGCCGCGCCCGATCGCGATCATCGCCGGGCTTGCGATGGCGGTCTCGCCGCTTTACTCGAATCTCGCCATCAAATTCAATCCGAACTCGATCCTGCTGTCGGTCTGGCCGTGGACCGCCTACTTTTTCGTCCGCTACGTGCAGCCGGGCAGCCGCCTCGCGCGCAGCGGCGCGGCGCTCGGTCTCGGGGCGTGCGCGGCGCTTGCCGTGCTGGCAAGTACTTCACGATCGTGCTGCTGCTCGGGCTGTTGCTGGCATTGCTCGCGCGTCCCGCATGGCGTGCGCGCCTCGTCAGCGTCGATTCGCTGCTCGCGGTGGCGGCGGGAGTCGCCGTGCTGGCCCCGCACGTACACTGGATGATGGTTAATCATTTCCCGACGCTCGAGTATGCCGCGCAACGCACCGGCGGCACGCTTCTCGCCGCGGTCGGGCGCTTTGGCATCTACACGCTCGCGCAGATCGGCTATCTCGCGCTCAGTTTCGTTTTCGTGCTGTTGATGGTGCGCACGCGCGGGGCTGCGCGGCTCATGGCGCTGAGTGTAGTTCGGAGCGCGTCGTACCCGGATCTCTGGTGGCTCGCGCTGGGGCCACTGTTCGCGGTGGGCCTGCTGTCCGTGATCGGCAAGACGCAGATGGCCTCGGTCTGGGGCATGGCGCAGTGGTTCGCAATGGTGCCGCTCTGGCTTGCAGTGCTCGTGCAAGCCCGCTTCGAGTTCGCGCCGCAGCGTGCCATACGCGTCATGGCGGTGTACTGGGCGCTGGTGCTCGCGGTATCGGCAGTGGTCGGCTACACAGGGGCGCGGCGCAATTCCGACGACGCGGCCGAGCCGCGCGCGGAACTCGCGGCAGCCGCGCAGGCGGTGTGGCACGAACGCACCAGCCAGCCGCTGTCGATCGTGGCGGGCTCGACGCACGAGGCCGCTTCGATGGTGTTCTATGACGGCGGCCGCGCCCGCTTCTGGGATCTCGACTGGCCGGCGGCAACGCCCTGGCTCACATCCGCCGATTTCGCGCGCCAGGGCTCGCTGATTGTGTGCCGTGGCGACGACTCGGGCTGCATCGCGACGGCATCGTCGCTAAGCCATGCAGCGCCGATTGCGCTCGAGGTGAGCAAGACCGCATGGGGACGGGAGTTGCCTGCGCGCCCCTACCAACTGTTCGTGATCGTGCGGCAGTCGTGAGCCACGCGCCCATCATGCCGTACCGCGGCCGGCCGGTGTGCGCGATCCTGCTGTACCGGGTCAGCCGCATCTGGCTGATCGCCCATCGCGGACAGATGCACGACGATCCAGTGCTGTTTGCCGCGAAGGACCGCGCGAGCTGGCTCATGATCGCACTTTGCGCGGCGTGTTTCTGGATGGCGATCTAGATGGGCGCCCTGCCGCGGCGCATCGCTGGGACACGGCGTGTTCATGGCGGGCGATCATGCGTCGGATGGCCCGCGCTCATGGCCGTCCTCTGCCCTTCTGCGATACGCTCGCAATCGCCTCAAAGGTGGCGCCGATGGCCTCGACTGCCTCTCAGGGGAAGATCGGCTCGTAACCTAACCGAGCGAGTGGAAAGAGGTACCATGAGTACGCCGTCGAACGCCAGGCTCATCCGTGCCTGAGCGTGTAACGTCTCTCTGGCTAGAGGTCCTGCCATGATCCTGTATCACACCGTCCCCGATTCGTCGGTCATCGAAATATCCGTCGAAGGCAAAATCACCGACCACGAACTGCGCGAAGCCATCGAGCGCATGCGTGGTGATCTTGAACTGAACGGTAAGACCCGCGTGCTCGAACGCATCGAGCATTTCAGCGGCATCGAGCCGAAGGCGCTATGGACCGACCTGACGCTCGGCGTTTCCGTCGCCCGCAAAGTCACGCGCGCCGCCGTGGTGGCCGACGCGGGCTGGATTCGCGCCTCGATGCATTTGGCCCGGTTCTTCACGAAGGCTGAAATCAAGGCGTTCCACGTCAACGAGCTGGAACAGGCGCGAGCCTGGATCAACGCCTGAACGTCGTCTCCAGCCGGCCGCATCGGGCGGAGGCCGGCCAGTTGGAGCCGCACGACTCAACATCAGAACTGTTACTGCCGAATCAAGGACACGGAGCGCAACGATCCTATGATGGAATGAGGCCGCGCGACACGCGCGGAAAAGCGCTAAAACATGTAGGAAAACAGGAGAAGAGGAGCACATGACGAAGCGAGTGATCGTGACCGGCGGCAGCGGCCTGGCCGGAAAATGGGTGGTCCAGAACCTGGTCGAGCACGGCTACGAGGTGATGAATCTTGATCGCGTGCCGATGGCGGCGCGCACGGCGCGCACGTTGATTACGGACATCACCGATGCGGGCCAGGTATTCAATGCGCTGGCATCGAGCACCGCGCCGGGAGAATTCGCCGACGACCTCGAACCAAAGCCGATCGACGCGATTGTGCATTTTGCGGCGATCCCTCGCATCATGATCACGCCCGACAACGAGGTCTACCGGATCAACGTGATGGGCACGTACAACATCCTCGACGCAGCGTCGAAGCTTGGCATCCGCAAGGTGATCGTGGCATCGAGCGAAACCACATACGGTATGGTGTTCGCGCACCGGGATCGCAGTCCAGAGTACTTCCCGCTCGACGAGGAATACCCGGTGAACCCGATGGACAGCTACGCGACGTCGAAGGTTATCAACGAAGTGACGGCGAAGGCGTTCCACGCGCGCACCGGCTCTGACATTTACTGCTTTCGTATTGGCAACGTGCTCGAACCCAACGACTACGCGAAGTTTCCGGCGTGGCTCAAGGATCCAGCACTGCGCAAGAGGATTGCGTGGAGCTATATCGACGGGCGCGATCTCGCGAGCGCGTGCCGGCTTGCCATCGAAAAGGACGGCCTCGGCTTTCAGGTCATGAATGTCGCGGCCGACGACGTGTCGTCCGACGTACCTACCGCGGAACTGCTCCGACGCTACTACCCCGGCGTGCCGCTCAAAAAGCAACTCGGCGAGTTCGAGACCCTGCTCAGCAACGAGAAGCTCAAGCGCCTTCTTGGGTGGAACCAGCAACACTACTGGCGCGACGAAGCGAAAAAGATCGTCCAGTAAGCATGGCGGGCCGGCCCCCGGCCGGCCAATCACGCCGTGCGAGTCTTCATGAACTGCTTTGCAACGACGCAGACCGGCGCAATGGCGTCGTTCCCGCAGTCGGGTAGTGGCTCTCGGGAAGAATTGTCGAACAAGCCCGCAGCGAAAATTCTCCCTGCTACGTTCAGCCGCCGGTCAGCGAGTAGTCGTTTGCAGCAGGTCGCGCGCGGTGCTTAGCATGCCGTCGGCGATCTTTCCGGAATCGACCTTGTAGCTGCCGTCACGCAGGGCGGCCTTGATCGACTCGACCTTCGCCGTGTCGATATCCGAATCGCTGGACGTGTGCATCGCGAACACTGACGAGAGATTAACCGTCGAATTCTGCGCGCCGGCAGCGCTGACTTGGTGCGCGGACTCGACGGCATCCTTCGCATCGCTGTTGATCATTGCGCGTTGCGGACCGTTCTGCGAAGCCGCGAGCGGGTAATCGCTGGATTCAATCTTCATGGTGTGTGTTCCCCACTGGTTGAGTCCTTTAACGGTTCAGCGTTTGAAATCTTCACCCTGCCGTGGGAAGCGGAACCGTGTCGACGCTTCGCCGTGAGCCGCTAAGCCTTGCCGGGCGGGCACTCTAGCCACCTGCAGCAAATTGCAACAAAGTGTGAGCAATACCACACCACGGCTATAAGCTGATCGAAGTGTTGACCTGCTCCGAACCAAAGGCGCAGGTATGCTTGAGAACACGACGCCGCACCCCATTTTGCTTGCTGTGAACAAACGTACCCGCCGCCCCTTGCAGCCTCGATGGCCCTTTCCGCCAAGTCGCGATGTCGCTGGTCGCGCCTTTGGCGATCTCGTCGCGCTTCAATATTGCGGCGCGGACATGTGGCTCTGGCGATGCCGATGCGGCGGCCATGTGACTTCCGCCCTGAAGACGGTAGAGAGCGGTGCAGTGCGTGATTGCGGCTGCCGTGAGCAGCGCCGCGTGTGGCGGTCGCGACCGGGCTCACCTGCGCTGAAGAGCGGCGAGGTTTTCGGCCAACTGACGACCGAGCGATACGCTGGCGACGGATTGTGGGTTTGCCGGTGCGACTGCGGTGGTGAGGCGACAGTTAGCGCCGGACGGTTGCGAATGGGCAAGGCGCGCTCGTGCGGCAGGTGCCTCGTCGCTTCGACTCACCGAGTGGCGTAGCGCCGGAACGGAAAATGTTCGTTCGACTCAGGTCAAGCGATCTACACTGCAATTCAACGAATAAGAAAAGATCGCCAGCCTTGGCTGGGTCTGGACGATCGTATTCCGATTTCGTTCGCTTTGATTTCGCTTTGATCAAGCGTAGTCCGTACATGCTCCCCTTTCTGTCTGGAGGCGGTCATGAAAAAGGAGAGGAAGACAGCACGGCAAATTCTGTCCGGGAACCCTCGGGAGGTTATCTCAGTGGGTCCCGACGACACGGTGCTGAACGCGTTGCAGTTGATGGCCGACAAGGACGTGACGACGGTGCTGGTGCTGCAGGGCAGCAATCTGGTTGGCGTGCTGTCTCAGCGCGACTACGCCCGCAAGGTCGAGGTGCTTGGCCGCAACGCCGCGAACACCAGGGTTGGCGACATCATGACCACCCAGGTGCTTTATGTGACGCCCGAGCATACCTGCGATCAATGCCTCGCGTCGATGCATACCCGGCGGATCCGGCACCTGCCTGTGATCGAATCCGGGCGCGTCATCGGCGTGCTTTCCAACAGTGACGTGCTGGAGGAACTCCTGCAGGAGGACGAGCATTTCATCAGGATTCTCGAGGACGACATGCTCCATCTGACCATTGATACCGGTGGCGCCTATTAGCCAGTCGCGCTCGCATCAGGCGAGGTGAAACGTGAGCACGCAATCAACCGCGGGGGCGCTTTCACCGGCCATCCTTTCCCGCTCGTCCGGCAAAGTGGCGTCGGCGCGCGATGCCGTGCGCCTGATCCGCGACGGCGATACGGTCGCGACGGGTGGCTTCGTCGGCATCGGCTTCGCCGAAGACATCGCCATTGCCATCGAGGAACTCTGTACGGCGCGTGACGAGGATACGTTAGTCACCCTCCCAAAGCCCGCCAACCTCACGCTAGTCTATGCGGCCGGCCAGGGAGACGGCAAGGAACGCGGACTGAACCACCTGGCGACGCCGGGACTCGTCAAGCGCGTCATCGGCGGACACTGGGGCCTCGTGCCGAAGCTACAGCAGCTTGCGGTGGATAACCAGATCGAGGCGTACAACCTGCCGCAGGGCGTGATCAGCCACCTGTTTCGCGACATTGCGGCCGGAAAGCCAGGCCATCTCTCCCGGGTCGGCCTCGGCACCTTCGTCGATCCGCGCTTCGGTGGTGGCAAACTGAACGAGCGCACCACCGAGAATCTGGTCGAGTTGATGCGGATCGGCGACGAGGAATATCTGTTCTACAAGGCCTTCCCGATCAACGTCGCGATCGTGCGCGGCACCACTGCCGACCCGGAAGGCAATGTGACGATGGAGCGCGAAGCCCTGACACTGGAGGCTCTCGCGATCGCCATGGCCGCGCACAACTGCCACGGCCTCGTGATCGTCCAGGTGGAGCGCATCGCCGAAAGCGGCTCACTCAATCCGCGACAGGTCAAGATCCCCGGCGTGCTGGTCGATTGCGTCGTGCTGGCGCCGCCCGAGAACCACCAGCAGACCTTTGCCACACCATACAGTCCGGCGTACGCCGGCGAAATCCGGATCCCCGCGAGCAGTGTGGCGCCGATGCCGATGAGTGAGCGCAAGGTGGTCGCGCGACGCGCGGCAATGGAACTCCAGCCAAACAGCGTGGTGAATCTCGGGATCGGCATGCCCGAAGGCATCGCCAGCGTCGCCAACGAGGAAAGGATCCTCGACCTGATGACGCTGACCACCGAGCCCGGCGTCATCGGCGGCATTCCAGCGGGAGGCTTGAACTTCGGCGCGGCGACCAATGCGCAGGCGATCATCGATCAGCCCGCCCAGTTCGATTTCTATGACGGCGGCGGGCTCGACGTCGCCTTTCTTGGCCTCGCGCAGGCCGATCGCATGGGAAACCTCAATGTGTCGAAATTCGGGCCGCGCCTGGCCGGTGCCGGAGGCTTCATCAACATCAGCCAGAATGCCAGGAAAGTCGTGTTCGTCGGCACTTTCATGGCGGGCCACAGCCAGATTGCAGTCGTCGACGGCAAGCTGCGTATCCACCGTGACGGCACCGCCAGGAAATTCATCGAGGAAGTCGAGCATCGCACGTTCTCTGGCCCGTATGCGGCGGCAATGGGCAAGCCGGTCCTCTACATCACCGAGCGTTGCGTGTTCGAGCTGGGCGCCGAGGGCATGGAACTCATCGAGATTGCACCGGGCGTCGATCTGGAGCGCGATATTCTGGCCAGGATGGACTTCGCACCGATCCTGCGTTCGCCGACGCAGATGGACGAGCGGATTTTCCTGCCTGAACCGATGGGCCTGCGCTCGAATGTTTTGCGACTGCCGCTGGAAGCGCGCTTCATCTACGACGACGACAAGAACATCATGTTTCTCAATTTCGCGCGCCTCGAGGTGAAGCGTCCCGACGACATCGCGGCGATCCGGACTCAGGTATGCCGCGTCTGCGAACCACTGGATCACAAGGTTTATGCAGTGGTGAACTACGAGGGTTTCGTGTTGGACCCCGCGCTGGAGGACGCGTACGTCGAAATGGTCGAGGATATGGTGCAGCGCTACTATCTCGGCGTAACACGCTTCACTACCAGCGCTTTCATGCGCGCCAAGCTGGGTGGCGCCCTTACGCGGCGCGGGCTGTCACCTTATGTCTATGAGACGGAGGCGGAAGCGCAGGCCTACCTGCGCGAACAGTCGTCAAACCGCTGAATCCGGCTTGCATCGTGATCGCGGCACCGAAGGCCGAGTGCGCCCGCGCCGGGTTCTGTCGGACCCTCGATGTCAGTGCCCTGCCAGCCAGCCCAACTGAGGCCCCGGATAACCCGCGACCCACGTGCCGTTCGCGCTGAAATCCCACGTCGGACCGAAGCTCGCCGGCTCGAGCAACTGGGTGTCCGTGAGTCCGCTCGAACTGGCCACCGCCGTGCCCGAACCGACACCCGCCGCCGCCCCCGACGATTGGCTGTTCCAGAACACGTTCGCCGCGATCCGGCCGCTGTTCGTGCCCGCGATACCGCCCTCCGTCGAGTTCGCGCCCGCCGTGAGTCTGGACGCGGCATACGACTCGCGGATGAAGCCCGTATTGATGCCGACAAGTCCGCCGACAGTCGCGCCGCCGTTCAGGAATTCGTAGGCGTACGATCGGCCGATGACGCCATGGTTCGTGCCGACGAGTCCGCCGACCGTGCTTTGCGCACCGCCCGATGCGGGGGCGATCGCGAAAGACTGATCGATGCGGCCATCGTTGAGCCCGACCAGCCCACCGATCTGGCCCACGCCGATGATGTTCACGCCCGCCCACGAACGCTCGATGCGCCCAAAGTTCTCGCCGACCAGACCGCCGGCCACTGTGTTCGTGTTGCCCGGGGCACCGATGGCGCCCGTTGCGCCGACGTTCACCATGTATCCGTAGTTGATGCCGGCCAGCAAGCCGACCGTTTCTCCCGAGGACGTCGCGGTGCCGTCCGCGAGCGTGAAATTGCGCACGACGCCGCTCTTGCCGATCACGCCGAAGAGTCCGGTATCGGCCGCGCTTGAGAGACGCAGATCCGCGGGGAGATGCCCCATGCCGTCGAACTGACCGGTGAACGGATTCGCGGCGGTGCCGATGCCTCCGAACTCCGGCGCGCCCGCGAATTCCAGCCCCCTGCTGCCCAACGCATAGTTGCCGGAGAGGTTGTTATTCACCGCGCTCAGGTCCGTCATGGAATTGACGAGCTGATAGGCCGTGAACTGCGTGACGAGCCCAGTAAACGGCGCGGGGTGCCACGATACGTTGGTGTACACGGTGCCGGGCGTGTAGCTGCCGTTCATGTCGTACAGGCCGCTGACGATGCCCATGCTTCGCGACCAGTCGATCGTGCCCTGGTTGGTCAGACTGCCGCCGTTGTCGAAACCATAGGTGTCGGCGGACAGCGTGAGCGAGCCTGTGCCCCTATTGGCGATGGTCGCCTGCGGTGCGATCGTCAGCGAGTGCGCCGCGTCGAGCGTCAGGGAGGAGGCTCCGTGCCAGCGCACGCTCGCTTCGATCGCGATGTCTCCCTCGCCGGTCGCCCCGAGCTTGCCGTCCGCGCCGTTCGCGAGCACGGAGATGGACGCGCCGTTGCTCAGACTTGCGCCGAGCGTGTTGGCGGTGGGGACGTCCGCGGTGAAGTCCCCCGTGGTGATGTTCCATGCTTTCGCCCGCACATCCGCGCCGCCGACCTTGACGTCCTTGCCGGACATGTCGAGCGTGCCGCCGCTGCCGTCCGCGTTACGCGCGCTGATTTGCGCCCCGCGCGCATCGACGTTGCCGGAGTTGACGACGACCCCGTTGACGGTGGTGTTCGCGACGAGCCAGACGTGGCCGTCGCGCGTCGCGGTGCCGGTGGCGCGCAGGGCGCCCGAATGACCCGCGAGCGCGAAGATATTGCCGTCGGCCGCCTGCACGTTGATGATCGCCGCCCGTACCGTGCCTGAGTTCGTCACCGTGCCGCCGCTTCCCATGTCCACGAAGACTTGTTGAAAGTTGCCGTCGAAGAGCCGGACCTGACGGCCTGCGACGAGTTCGGCATTGCCGTTCGGCGCATCGATCGTCCCTGCGTTCGTGACCTTGCTGGCCGATATCAGGAACACGTCCCCACCCGACGAACTGATCTTGCCGAGATTGACTACATCCGCCGTGGAACTGCCTGTGTAAGCCGAGCCACCGAACACGGGCGGGTTGAGAAAGACATCGTTGGGGACGTCGAGCGTCGACGCGACGAAACGCCCTCCCGTCGACACCACGCCGCCTGGCCCAATGAGCACGCCATGCGGATTGACGAGGTAGATGCTGCCGGTGCCCTTCAGCGTGCCGTAGATCGCCGACACATCGTTACCCGTCACGCGATTGAGTGTCGCGCCCGTGCCGTTGTTGATCGACACCGTGCGGCACGATCCGATCGAAAAACTGTTCCATTCGATGATGCCGCGCGAGCCCGCTTGCGTGATGCTCATGCCGGCATCGTTCTGAGTGATGCTTCCCGAGCCGGCGACGAAATGCCCGCCTTGCGGCAGGGTACCGGCCGCGTACGCGACGTGCGTCGTGGAAAGTCCGGTCAGCGAAATGGCGATGGCAAATGAAATTCGCACGCTTGCACGACGGCGTTGCGATGGACGTTGCCGCAGCAGAGATGGCCTTCGAGTGCTCATACATCCCCCTTCCACGCTCGCGCGAAACGGTTGCCAACGACCCGTGGAGCCGACCGGAAACGCGTGAGTCGCCGCGTATGAAGATTAGCAGTTCGCCTCGTCGCCACTTAACGACCGTGGCTGATTTGGTCGATATTTCGGCCCGAAATGTTGTTGCGCAACCGGGACGGGATTACCGTCGCCTTCCATCTTGATAACGATTTCAATGCAAGTTTGAAATACCGTTATTACGGGAGGTTATTAAGTGACTGGTTTCAAGCGCGGTCGACCACCGTCAAGCCCCCGTGTGGCGGGACTTGCAGCCTGGCGGCACCGTGCGCGCCCGGAGTTGCCATCGAGCAGCGCGAACCTTGCTGGGCAACAGCCGCAACGCGACATTTCGGTATACTCGCGAGCTTTCCCAAAAACGATTATTCGCGGCCCTCCTCCCGCGCAGCGGCCGCCGTTTCATAGGCGTGCCGCCCTCGCGCGACAAGCGTGCCCGCCCCGCTCACCATGTCCGATCTCTCCACGCCGTTCGGCGCGCCCCGCCGTCTCGTCAATATCAATCCGAAGCCGCTCGCCGTCGCGCTCGCGCTGGTCGTGCTCGGCGCGATCTATCTCGCGCAGACCGTCAGCGTGAAACAGGCCGCGCTGTATGTCCTCGGCGCGCTGCTCGGCGTCACGCTCTATCACGCCGCGTTCGGCTTCACGTCCGCATGGCGCGTGTTCATCGCCGACGGCCGCGGCGCCGGGCTGCGCGCGCAGATGCTGATGCTCGCGATCGGCGTGCTGCTGTTCTTCCCGGCGCTTTCCGCCGGCACGCTATTCGGTCATCCGGTCGTCGGCGAAGTGTCGCCCGTCGGCACGTCGGTCCTGATCGGCGCGTTCATGTTCGGCATCGGCATGCAGCTCGGCGGCGGCTGCGCCTCCGGCACGCTGTATACGGTCGGCGGCGGCAGCACACGGATGGTGGTCACGCTGATCGCGTTCATCATCGGCTCGGTGATCGGCACCGCGCACATGCCGTTCTGGTCCGCGCTGCCGCATCTGCCGCCGATCTCGCTCGTGCAGACGCTCGGCGTCGGCCCGGCGATCGCGCTGAACCTCGTGGTGTTCGCGGCCATCGCCGCGCTGAGCGTGCTGATCGAAAAGCGCCGTCACGGCCGTCTCGTCAGCGGCGTGGATCGCGCCCCGAACGCATCGCCGTGGCTGCACGGCCCGTGGCCGCTCCTCACCGGCGGCGTCGTGCTCGCGATCCTCAACTTCGCGACGCTCGCGCTGTCGGGCCATCCGTGGGGCGTCACGTCGGCGTTCGCGCTGTGGGGCGCGAAGGCGTTCTCCGCGATGGGCGTCGACGTCGCGAGCTGGCATGTGTGGAGCACCGGCCCGAACGCGGCCGCCCTTGCCGCACCGATCAGCCACGACGTGAAGTCGGTCATGGACATCGGCATCGTGATCGGCGCGATGGTTGCCGCTTCGCTGGCCGGCCGCTATGCGCCGGTGTGGCGTCTGCCGCTGCGCTCGCTGATCGCGGCAATCATCGGCGGACTGATTCTCGGCTACGGCGCGCGCCTCGCGTACGGCTGCAATATCGGCGCGTACTTCAGCGGCATCGTGTCGGGCAGCCTGCACGGCTGGCTGTGGCTCGTCTCGGCATTTTTCGGCAACGTGGTCGGCACGAAGCTGCGTCCGGTGTTCGGCCTCGCGGTCGAGCGCGTCAAGCAGACGGGCTGCTGAGCGGGCGGCTTCGGCCGCCTATCGGGCGGGGGCTGCGCTGCCGGCCTCCCTTGCACCCGTCTGAAGCCGTCGCGCGAGTTCGTCAGCGATCTGCTCCGCGCTTTTCCTGACCGCCGTCTTTTCATCGCGGCCGGACAGAACGACCTTCGCGGCGATCACGTACGGGTTGAGCTTGATCACGGCGCCCGGCATATCCCTGCTCGCCCCCTCTTCAACAGTTTCATAGAGCGGCGGTAACTCCGGCGTAGCCAGGTTATCGCAGGAAACCGCGACCTGAAACTGGCTTTGGCCCGCGCCCATACCCACCATCGCGCGACGCAGCCGATTACCCTCATCGACACTGAGAAAAACGCCGCGCACCTGCCAGCCGTCGTGGGGCAGCGGTTCACCCGGCGTGACGCGGCGCGCGTCTACTCCGGCCTTCTTCAGATCGTCCGTCAGAGATTGCGCCATCAGCGCAACCATGTCTCGCGCACGCGCCTGCGGATCCTGCTGCTGACGCAGCGGGCCCTCAGGCACGAGATTGCCCAGGATGCCTCGCGCGCGGTGGCCTGGCCCGCTGTCAGGGGCGATGTTCGCGGCGTCGAGATCGAAATCGGAGACATAGACGACCGGCGGCGCGACAGGAGCCGCGAGCGCTGCCGACGAATCCGCGGCCAGACATCCTTGCGCGCTGGCACACACGTACGTCGCCAGACATACCATTCGCACCCATCGCAACACCATTGCGCACCTCCACGCTGATCGCCTGGTACTAGGGTCTGTTTACATATGGAACGCACGTGCGAATGCCCGCTATCGGCCGTCCCCCAAGGGGACTTCCTTCGGGGCGCAGGGCAAGGAGTAAGGAGCGCTGCGTGGCCGCGCCACGTGAGCGACGCACGACGCCGCCATGCGGCCGATAGCGGGCATTCCCCTGGAATGAATTTCAGAACTGGGGT